>DASVUA010000283.1:0-5212 GCA_036387295.1 Thermoanaerobaculia bacterium
CAAGCCCAATCACGGTCAGACCGGCCATTCCGACATTCGTCTTCGTCGCGCCGTCGTCGATCAGCGCTTGTCTAACTTGAGCGACACTGCCGACTGATCTCGAAAAGCTCGACCGCAAGGATCGTGAGGTTGCTATTACTCTGATCGGCGCGCTCATTGAGACGCGCCAGCACGATCAGGTCAGTTCCCGCCGGCGTCGGTCAGCGTAACGCTCACCACTGGAAGTGCCCGTCACTGATCCAACGGCGAGAACCGGTCAACCTTCGGCTCTATGTCTCGTCGGCGGGATTTGTGAAGCGCTGGCGACTAAACCGCGGCAGCCACTCGTAAAGTTCACCGGGCAAGCCATCACTCCGCTCATTCACGTTGACCAAGTCGCCAGAGTCGTCCTCGACATGCACTTGAACGGAGTCTTCCTCTTGATTGAGCGCCCACAACAGGTGATGCATCGTCGTATCGACGATCTTCGGTATCAAGTCCCCGATCAGCCGTTGCACATCAGGCGAAAGGCGTTTAAGCGTCGCCGCGATGCGCTGGGAGTGAGCATCTTTCATATCGCCGCCAACGATCATGTCCCAGTCGGCGATTGCCTCATCTCGAACTCGCGTCATTAGAAACTCCCCGAACCTATCAAGCGCTCTGTCAGCCATAAAGAACCTCGCCTTGTGTTCATCGTGACCACGGGATACGTGTTGGCTGCCGCACGTCCTGCTGACGTAAGTTGACGAGCGATTCCGCCGCAAGACTGCGCGCCTCCGCCTCCGTCGCGCCGCATTTTCTCAAGGCCTCTATTGCTATTCGCGTGTGCTCTTTCATCGTATTCGGACCACTACGCGCGGCGAGCTCGCGGAACAGTTTCTGTTGTACAGCCGTCATGACTTCGTGGCGCCAGCCGCGCGACCGCATGTACTCCTGACTGATACTGAAGCCGCTCTTCGGGTCATAGTTAACATGGCCTTCGAAGCCCTTCTTCGCGTGGATATGGTGACCGCCTACATCCTTGTATGCGCCTTTAGCAGCGCCCTTCTTCGCGCGACGTGCATGCGCCTGCGGACTGCCTCCTCAACATCTCTCCACCACTCAACGCACGATGCCATGTACCCCCTCTGATCCTCGAAAGCGCCTCACGGCGTCAGCCGTCGATTGCCTCATGAAGCCAACGAACGCGCTCGGAGCGTTCACCCGCGGACCAGAAAGTCTTCGCTACTTCTGCCAACGTCGCGAAATCCCTTATTACCTGATGCCGGACGAAAGAGTGGCCGAAAATGTCCTCCGTCTCGTCTGTCGGGGCCGTGCCCTTTGAAGCGAAGTAGTAGTCAACTTCATCAACCGAGACCGTCACATGCAACGCATTCTTCTCAGCAAATACCGTCATCGCGGTTTCGACGTCGCTTTGCAAACCAACTCGTCCGCCACGGCAGTTAGACTCACGCAGCATCTCTCGTCATCACTCCACGTCGGGCGATCTACACTTCTAGTTTCGCGTCTCCCGAATGACACCACCGCTAACGAACGGTTCGATCACCGCTTCCATCCTCTTCCTTTCGGTGTGGGCAAGAATTCGTTACCGACAAACTCATGGGTTTGTCCTGTCGTCGTCATCGATGACCGTCAATTTCTCCAATCCCAACTTCCGAGCCATCGCCTTGATCAAACCTTTGCAGTAGGGGCAGACCGAAAGGCCACGAACCCTGACACGGTGCGATCGGCGTTGTAGTTTCCGTCGCCTGCGCGGTGAGCGTAGTTGCGTTGCAGGCGCAGCGCGCCCGTCGCGTCGCGGTCTTGTTGCCGTGGTCGAACGTCGCCGACTCGACGGTCGCGGTCCACTGCTCCCGGTCACTTTGTCGCGCAGGCCGTACACAGGGGTTTCAACGACGGGCCGTGGGGCCAATCGGCCGACGGACAAGTTAAAGCTGAATCGGTCGGCTAGATAACGCGACGTCCACGATCTCTTCGGAAGTCATTTCTCGTTCCGGGTAGAAGATGAGATCTGAAACTTCCCTATATCCGACGGCAGATTCGATCACGGTAAGCCACTCGTCCCGCTGCCGTTCAGACTCGTATTCTCCTCTTCGAAGCTTCTCGACGACGTCCACCAATTCTTCTCTAGTCATTAATAATGGTAGTCCGCTGAAAGGATTTCTTTGTGATATCGGGGAGTGACAACAACGAGGTTGTTGAGATCATACACTCCGCCGCCCTGCTGAATCGGTGTAACGTGGTGCAGGATGTAGGACCGCTGCTCACCGAGCTGTTGAGACTTCACTGCGACAGGGGCCAGTCCCTTCTTCATAGCGGCAACGTTCTCTTTACTAAACTGCGCAGACAGTGTGGGATCGTTCCCTACCGTCATCCAGAATTCCCTCCGAAACTCATCGAACGACGCGAACGTTCTGCCGCGTAGTTTTTCAGCAACCTGTCTCGGGATACGTCCTGCGTTCCCGTGACTCCCGCGAAGCCAATCCCCTCCGATGATCGGCAACTCCTCACCGCCGACCACGCTTCCCGGCGAGCGTCTGCGTTCCGCTGGCGAAGTGCGCAGCGACTGCTCGAGGTTGTGGTACTGCGCAAGTTGGTCTACCACCACGCCGTCAGCAAGTTGAATCTGCTGACCGAAGCCTGTCACCCCGGGTAGGAGCGGAATATGCGGTTCGTTTGCGCCCCAGCTTCCTGAAGCACCTGGCCGAGTGCCGTGCCGCATACGCGTCTTATTCCGAATGTTTCTCTGGAGAATTTCCGCGCCCCGCACATATTCGTCCGCGTCGTCCTCGATCTCTTGCGCGTGAACGTTGATCGCGTCTTGGATGGCCAAGCCTGCCTGTACGGCCGCGCCATACGGATTTCCTGACCGAAGTAAGCGACCGACGTCGTACCACCGCGCCGCCCTGGCGAGGTCCTTTGCCGGACTCGCGACTGGCGGTGTTACAGACGTTGGAGATTTGGCAGGGAGCGGCGCACGAAGTCCAGTTGGATCACGACGATTGACCGGATCTCCGCCGGCGAAGGCATATAGATTCGAACTATCTACATATCCGAGCGGATCAGGCGAGACGAACGCCCCCGTCGCCGGGTCGTACCAACGCGCTCTTGCGAACACGAGCCCCGTCGCTTGCTCCTGGAACGGCAAGGCCTGGAACCCGGCCACCATCAGCAGGCGAGACGCCGGTGTCGTCGTTCCCGCGAGCGCAGAGAGTGCCCGCGCCGTGAAGAGCGGCTCGGCGGACGCGAGGCGTACATCGAGAGTATCGAGTGGTTGCCGGTATTCAACCGGCAACTCCGCGGATGTGTAGACCGCAGGCGTGTCCGTCGGCGGCGGGAGGATGGGCGCGTCGGCGGACCAGGCGGCGGGGCGGAGGGTGTTGGTGATGGCGATGGAGAGGGCTTTGGCTTCTCCGGTGGGGTTTTGGAGGAGGGACTGCCATTCGGCGGCGGTCAGGGTCCAGCGGAGGGTGTGGGGATTCAGGAGGGTGGGGGTGACGGGTGTCGTTCGGACGACCGTGCCGTTTGCGGCGATCGTGGCGAGGCGGGCGCCGGTGGCGACTGTCGCCGGGGCGATGGCTTCGGTGATGCGGATGGTGATGTCGACGGATTCAATGGCGCCGGAGCTGTCGCGTTTTGCTTTGGCGGCGATCTGGTCGACGGCGGGGCCGGCGAGGGTGGTTTCGTCTTCGCCGTATGCGCCTTCCATCACGGTGCGGGAGATCACTTCGGCGTTCGTGTTCAGGATCACCTGGAGCGTGCCGGCGCCGGATTCGTCGAAGATGGGGTAGAGGCGGCCGACCATCGAGCCTTCGGCGATCGCCACTTCCAGCGGGTCGTCGTAGGCATTGCCGCCGTGGATGAACTGGCGAACGAGCTCGTTGTTCGGACCGAACACGGCCGCGATGCGATCGCTGATCGGGTCCCAGGCGAACGTGGCGTCCGCGGGCAGCGCGTCCGCGGCGAGGATGTCGCTGCGGTCGTCGAGCTTCCACCCTTCGGTTGCGGACGTGCTCCAGTACTCCGCTCTCCGGCCCACCACGCGATCGGCGGCGGAGTAGTAGTAATGGAAGCGGCGTCGCGGCGAGGCGGTGTTGACCGCTTTTTGTGTGGCGGTGATGAGTCGGCCGCGGGCGTCGAACTCGTATTCGTACCGGTCGTCGTCGATGCGTTCGGCACCGTTTCCGTAGGAGAACGTCCGCGTCACGTCGCCGCGTGTGAGTTGCGCGATCTTGTGGCCGGGAGCGTGCGCGAAGTCGAGCGACGGCAATGCCGCGGCGTCGTCTCCGGGACGTACGAGCTTGTGGCGGAAGTCGGAGTTGTCGACCACTTCCGCCGAGGGCACGCTCCCCTGCTCGCGCGCGGCGCTGCTCGTCAACAGCCGGCTGCGATCGTCGTAGTCGTACTCATTCGCGCGCGCCTCCGCGGACACGCCGTGCAACACCGCTTTCGCGATCTGCACGCCGTCGTACGTGATGCGGGAGCCTCCGACGACCACGCCCCCTTTGCCGGCGACGGTCATGTCGTTGAGCATCGCCGTCGAGGGGTCGTAGCCGTACTTCCGGACGATGGAGGCGCCGGTGGCGGTGGTGAGCGTGCGGACGTCGGGACGTCCGCTATTGCGGTAGGTCGACGTCAGCAGCACGGAAGGAGCGGCCTCGCCGTAGAGCGTGCGGGTGATGGTTTCGACGTTCCCCGCGGCGTCGTGCGTCTCGGCGACGCTCTTCGTCCAGCCGGCGGCGTTCATCCCTTCGAACGCCGGCATGGTCCACGACTTCCGTTCGCCGTGCACGTTCCACTCGTGCTCCTGCACAAGCGTGTTCAGCACTTGCGGGTTCTCGAACCCGGAGCGATTGACGAAGCGGATCTGCCGCGTGACGCGCGGACGCCCTTCGTCATCGAAGTTGTCGAACTGCAGTTCCGCATCGCGTGTACGCCATTTGTTGAGGCGGCCGGCGGCGTCGTAATCGAACTGCTCGACCACCGCCGTGCCGATGCGCAGCTCGCTGAGCTGCCCGGTTCCCTCTTTGTAGATGTAGGTGTAGATCCGGTTCTGACGGTCTTTCATCGAGTGCAGACGTGGGCCGTCGTACTCGTAGGTTTCGGTGGTCTTGTCGGCGTACGTGCGCTGGCGTGGGCGGCCGATGCGATCTGTGATCGTCTCGGTGACTTCGCTCGTGTCACCGATCGGATCGCGATAGCTGGAGACGCCGCCGCTCGCGTCGTAGCCGTG
>DASVUA010000284.1:0-10837 GCA_036387295.1 Thermoanaerobaculia bacterium
ATCATCCCCACCGAGACGGCGGCCACAAAGTCGATGATCGGCCAGCTCTGCATGTTGCCGTCGACATAGAGCCGCGAAAGCGCGATGACGAGCGCGCAATACGCGCCGGTGATCGACGCCGTCCGCGTGCCGCCGTCGGCCTGAATCACGTCGCAGTCGAGCCAGATCGTCCGCTCGCCCATCAGCTCCGTATTCACCGCCGCGCGCAGCGAGCGGCCGATCAGCCGCTGGATCTCCTGCGTGCGGCCGGACTGCTTCCCTTTCGCCGCCTCACGCTCCACGCGATCGGTGGTGGCGCGCGGCAGCATGCCGTACTCCGCCGTCACCCAACCTTTGCCGCTGCGATAGAGAAACGGCGGCACTTTCTCCTGCACGGATGCGGTGCAGATGACGCGCGTGTCGCCGACCTCGATCAGCACCGAGCCCTCGGCGTGCTTCACGAAATTCGGACGGATTGCTACAGGACGAAGTTCATCTGGTGCGCGTCCATCGATGCGCGGTTTGACGCTCAAGCCGTCACCTTTTCCTCGATCACCGCACCCTTGGGCACGACGACAATGCCACTCTCGGTGACGGTGAACCGTTTGCGATCCTGTTCGATGTCATAGCCGATCGTCGTGCCGGGCGGGATCTTCACGCCTTTGTCGATGATCGTGCGGCGGATCTTCGAGTGCCGTCCGATCTCCACGCCGTCCATCAGGATCGACTCATCGACGTCCGCGTACGAGTGAATGCGGACGCGCGGATGCAGCACGCAGCGATTGATCGTGCCGCCCGAGATGATCGTGCCGTCGGAGACGAGCGAATCGGTGGCGATCCCGATGCGCTGCGATTTCGAGTCGGCGAAGACGAACTTCGCCGGTGGCAGATGCATCGGCGCCGACACCATCGGCCACATCGGATTGTAGAGATTGAACAGCGGCGTGACCGCCACGAGGTCGAGCGCCGCGGCAAAGTACGAATCGACCGTGCCGACGTCGCGCCAGTAGCCCTGATTGATCGCGTCTTCTCCCGGGATGTAGTTCGTGGCGAAGTCGTACGCCATGACTTTCATCCGCGGATACATCTCCGGAATGATTTCCTTGCCAAAGTCGACGCCCGAGTTCCGCAGCGCGTTGCGCTGCAGCACGTCGATCATCACGTTCGCCTTGAAGATGTAGTTGCCCATCGAGGCGAGGATCATGTCGGGCCGGTCGGGAATCGTCTTCGCCCCCTGCTTCGGCTTTTCGACGAACCCGGTGACGCGATAGTCGTCATCGATCTCGACCACACCGAAGTGATGTGCTTCGCTGACCGGGACGGGAATCGTGGCGATGGTCAGATCTGCATCGTTGTTGATGTGATCCTGCAGCATCTGGTTCACATCCATCTTGTAGATGTGATCGCCGCCGAAGACGCAGACGTATTCAGGTTTTTCGTCGAAGATCAGCTCGAGGTTCTGGAACACGGCGTCGGCGGTGCCGCGAAACCAGAACGGCCCGCGGCGCATCTGCGCCGGCACGATGTCGACGTACTGCCCGATCTCCGGCACGAGGCGCCACGTGCGGGTGATGTGCTCGATCAGCGAGTTCGACTTGAACTGCGTCAGCACCTTGATCTTGAAAAATCCGGAGTTGACGAAGTTGTTGATCACGAAATCGACGATGCGATAGCGGCCGCCGAACGGCACCGCCGGCTTCGCTCGATCTTTCGTGAGAGGAAACAACCGCTCGCCCTGCCCGCCGGCAAGGATCATGGTCAGGACGTTGCGGCGCGCGAGAGTTCCGTACATTCGACTCCGATCAGGTGCGAGATTCTTTCCAAGATGGGGATGACGCGCAAGCGCGCGGCCCTGCGCGTCCTATACTTCCGCGCTGCCTATGGCTGAAAAGGACTACTACGAGCTGCTCGGCGTGAAGAAGAACGCCACCGACGCGGAGATCAAGAAGGCTTACCGCGAGCTCGCGAAGAAGTACCACCCCGACAAGAACAAAGGCAACAAAGACGCCGAGAATCGCTTCAAGGAGTTCTCGGAGGCGTATGCCGTGCTGTCCGACCCGGAAAAACGCTCGCAATACGACCGCCTGGGACGGGAAGCGTTCGGACCGGGCGGAGCGAATCCGTTCGCCGGCTTCGATTTCTCGCAGTTCGGCGGAGGCGGCGGCGCGCGCGGCCGCCGCGGCAGCTCGCGCCGGTCGCAGACGATGGACTTCACCGACATCTTCGGCGACCTGTTCGGCGGCGGTGGCGGCGGCGGATTCGAGCCGCAGCAGCAACAGGAGGCGCAGGTCGAGGTCACGATCGACTTCCGCGACGCGATTCATGGCACCACGATCACGCTCAACGTCAACGGCGAGCCGATGAAAGTGAAGGTGCCGGAAGGGATCGGCGACGGCCAGAAGATCCGCGCGCGCCGCGGCAACACGCCGATTCAAATCACCGTGCGCGTTCGTCCGCATCCGCTCTTCGAGCGCCGCGGCGACGACATCCACCTCGAGCTTCCGATCACCATCGGCGAAGCGATTCGCGGCGCCGAAGTCGAAGTGCCGACCATCCACGGCCCGTCACGCATCCGCATCCCGGCCGGCACGCAGGCGGGACGCACGATGCGCCTCACCGGCAAAGGGGTGGCGAAGAAAACCGGCAAAGGCGATCAGTACGTCCGCATCCAGATCGTCATCCCTCCCGACGCGCCGGCCGACGCGGTGGAGCAGCTCGAAGCGGCGTACGTCGAGAATCCGCGCGCAAACCTGCGCAGCACACTGTGAGCAGCGACAGGAGAACCGCAACGTGAGTGAGACAGGACAGATCTACGTCATCGGCGACTCGCACATCGGCCTCGCCGACGGCAGCGAGAAAAAGGTCAACGCGTGGCTCGAGCGCCTCGCCGCACTCCGGCCGCGCGCGCTGTATCTCAACGGCGATCTCTTCCACTACCTCATCGCCCATCCGAAGTTCCGGACCTCGTCGGTCGAAAAGGTGATGGCGAAGTTCCGCGAAGTGCGCGACAGCGGCGTCGCGATCCATTACGTCGAAGGAAATCGCGACTTCTTCCTCAAAGGGTCGTTCGTCGAAGACGCCGTCACGGACGTGGGGCTCGAGTACACGATCCCCGCCGGCACGAACCGCTACCTCATCGTGCACGGCGACATGATCAACGACAAAGACTGGCCGTACCGCTTCTGGCGCCACGCCTCGAAGAACCCGATCTCGAAGCTCGGCGTCGACCTCATCCCGAAAAAGCTCGCCCGCAATTTCGTCGACAGCGTCGAGCAGCGCCTCTCGAAATCGAACTTCAAGCACAAGGCCCGCTTGCCGCTCGAGCTGATGGAAGCGTACGGAAAAAAACGCGCCCGCGACGGCTTCACGCACGTCGTCTTCGGCCACTTTCACAACAAAACCATTCTCCCCGCCGGACGGGCGATGACGGTTACGGTGCTCCCCCCCTGGTACGAGTCAGGCGAAGCGATGCGCATCAACCCCGCCACCGGCACGTTCGACTGGGTCGTGGTTTAGTCGACGGAGTGCGGCCGCCGCATCAGTTTTGGAGTGCGGCGGCAGAGCCGCGGCTTTCCCACGCCGCGGCAAAGCCGCGGTGCGGCAGCTCTGCTGCCGCATAAAAAGCGGTGGCTTTGCCACCGCACTCCAAACTGAACCGTCCGGGCTGTTGGCGTTCAGCTTGTAGAATCCGCCCCCTATGCGCGTGACGTTTCTCGGCACCGGCACTTCCATGGGCGTTCCCGTCGTCGGGTGCGCCTGCCGCGTCTGCACGTCGGCCGATCCGAAGAACCAGCGCCTCCGGCAATCGGTGGCGATCGAAGCCAACGGCAAGCACTTCCTGATCGACACCAGTCCGGATCTCCGCCTCCAATTGCTGCGGCACCCGATCCCGCGGCTCGATTTCGTGCTGTTCACGCACTCGCACTCCGATCACCTCATGGGCCTGGACGACATCCGTCCGTTCAACTTCCGCCAGCGCGAGTCGATTCACGCGTTCGCGAATCCGCTGACGGCGAAAGCGATCCGCCGCGCATTCAGCTACATCTGGGACACGAGCTCGCAGCTCGGTGGCGGCAAGCCGCAGCTCGAGCTGCACGAGGTCGAAGAGGCCTTCACTCACGAAGGGATCCGGATCATCCCCATCCCGGTCGATCACGGTGAGTGGACGATCCTCGGATATCGCATCGGCAATTTCGCCTACATCACCGACACGAACGGCATCCCGCCGGCGTCGATGAAGCTGCTGGAAGGAGTCGAAGTCCTCGCGCTCGACGGACTCCGTCCCGCGCCGCGGCACTCGACGCATTTCATCGTCAGCGAAGCGGTCGAATGCGCGCAGGAGATCGGCGCGAAACAGACCTGGCTCATTCATCTCGCGCACGAAGTCGAGCACTCCGAGATCGAGGCGACGTTGCCGCAGGGCGTGCGGATCGCGTACGACGGACTGGTCCTCGAGGTCGAATGACTTCCGACCGCGCGATGCAGAACCCCGAAACGCCCACGCCGCGGGAAGCCCGATGAAACAGATTCCGAAGGCACCTGCCGTCAACGCCACCGTCACCGCCCCGGCCAGCAAGTCGTATTCGGTGCGAGCCCTGCTCCTCGCGGCGATGAGCGAAGGAACGACGACGGTGACGAACTGTCTCGACGCCGACGATACGCGCTACGCGCTCGAAGCATTGCGCACGCTCGGTTTCGAGATCAGCGGCTCGTTTCAGCGCGAGCTGTCCATCGGCGCGCGCAAAACGATGTCGGCGAACGAAGTTCCGATCTTCGTCGGAAACGCGGGAACGGCGATGCGCTTCTTCACCGGGTGGCTTGCCTTCACGCCGGGACGCTTTCTGCTGCGCGGCGAGGAGCGGATGCACGATCGTCCGATCGGCGACCTCGTCGAGGTGCTCCAGCAGATCGACGCCGAGGTCGAGTACGTCGAGAAAGAAGGTTACCCGCCGCTGCGGATTCGCGGAAAGAAGATGCGCGGCGGATTCGACGTCACGATCTCCGCGGAGACCTCGAGCCAGTTCGTCTCCGCGTTGATGCTCGGCGGCGCCACGTTGCGCGACGGCATCACGCTGCGCATCTCCACGCTCGCCTCGGGGCCGTACATCGACATCACGTCCGACATCCTCACCACGTTCGGCGCGAACGTCACGCGCGACGGCGACGTGATCAACGTCCGTTCGGGACGCCTCTCTCGCGCCGAATATCGCGTGGAAGGCGACTACTCGTCGGCCTCGTACTGGTTCGCCGCCGCGGCCGCGACGCGCGGCACGATGCGCGTGCGCGGCCTCTCGGTGCCGACCGCGCAGGGCGATGCCGGCTTCCTCGACATCCTCTCCGCGATGGGCTGCTCGGTCGACGTGAAGAACGATGAGCTGACCGTCACCGGCCCCGAAACGTTGCGCGGCGGCACGTTCGACTGCAACGAAACTCCCGACGTCGTGCCGACGCTCGCCGCGATCGCGCCGCTCGCCTCCTCGCCCGTCGAGATCGTGAACGTCGCGAATCTCCGGGTGAAGGAGTCGGATCGCCTCGCCACCGTCACCTCCGAGCTCCGCCGCCTCGGCGCAACGGTCGAAGAGCGGCCCGACTCGCTGCTCATCCAGCCCGGCTGGGGCGACGAACCGGTCACAGTCGAGACTCACAACGACCACCGCATCGCCATGGCCTTCGCCATCGCCGGCCTCGCCCGCGGCAACGTGACCATCGCGAAAGAGCAGGTCGTCACAAAATCCTACCCCCGGTTCTGGCGCACACTCGATGAAGTGCTGGCCACGGAACAGGAGCGGTAGCAGTGAGTCGTGTTGTCGGTTGCCAGTTACCCGTTACCCGTTGCCCGGGCGTCTTCGCCCAGGCGTAAAAGCCCGGGCAACGGGCAACGGGCAACGGGCAACCGGCAACTCTCCGCGCAATCGCGAGGAATGACATAATCCGCACGCCCATTCGATGGACGCCTGGCTACTAGTTCTCGCTTTTCTCTTCGTGGTCGCGAACGGTTTCTTCGTCGCGGCCGAATTCGCAATCGTCAAAGTACGGTCGACGCAGCTCACCGAGCTTGCCGAGCAGGGAAGCGTGCGCGCGAAAATGGCGCGCAAGCTCACCCGCCATCTCGATGCGTATCTGTCGGCAACGCAGCTCGGGATCACGCTCGCTTCGCTGGCGCTCGGCTGGATCGGTGAACCGGCCTTTCACCACATCCTCAAGCCGATCTTCGCGAACTTCGGCGCCGAGAAGTTCGCGCACACGGCGTCGGCCACGGCGGCGTTCTTCATCATCTCGACCCTGCACATCGTGCTGGGCGAGCTGGCGCCGAAGTCGATCGCGATCCAGAAACCGGTCGGCACGTCGTTGTGGATCGCGCATCTGCTGCATGCGTTCTACGTCGTCACCTACCCGGCCATCTGGCTGCTGAACGGCATCTCGCGCGGCCTGCTGCGCATGATCGGCATTCAGCCCGCCGGCGAGCACGCCGACGCGGCGCATTCGCCCGAAGAGCTGCGCCTCATTCTTCGCGGCTCTGAAAAAGCGGGCATCCTCTCGGAAGAAAACCGCGAGATCATCGAAGGTGTCTTCCAGTTCTCGAAGCGGACGGCGAGGCAGATCATGGTGCCGCGCATCGACGTGGTCGTCCTCTCCACCACCCGCTCGATCGAAGAAAACCTCGAGAAGATCCGCACCACGCGCCACACGCGCTACCCGCTCTGCGAAGGCTCGCTCGATCAGACCATCGGCCTGATCCACGTGAAAGATCTGCTCCTCGCGCAGCTGCGCGGCCCCGGCCGGAATCTGCACGACCTCAAACGGGAGATTCTCTTCGTTCCCGAAAACAGCACCGTCGATTCGCTCCTCTCGCAGTTCATCGAGCACAAGACGCACATGGCGGTCGTGCTCGACGAATACGGCGGCGCGTCCGGCATCGTGTCGCTCGAGAACATCACCGAAGAGCTGTTCGGCCAGATTCAGGACGAATTCGATCGCGAACGGCCGGAGATCGAGCCCCTCGGCAACGGCCGCTATCGCGTGCGCGGCGACTATCTGATCGAAGATCTTGCCGATCGGCTGAAGATCGACGTCGGCGAGCCGGAAGAAGAGACCGTCGGCGGCTATGTCGCCGCGCGTCTCGGACGCGAAGTGACGCCGGGCGACAAGGTCGAGCTGGGCGATCTCGCGATCAGCGTGCTCGAAGCAGAACGCTTTCGCGTGCGGTGGGTGATGGTGGTGACGAAAACGCCCCCGGTGACGGTCGAAGAAGACGGTTCACGCGGCGCCGCAACCCCCTGAACGCAGTCGAGGACAGGCAACTGCACCTGTCCTCGAAGCGTGTGTGAAGGGGCGTTACCCCGACCCACGGATCTATTATTTGTGGAAGAAGCTGGTGAGTTTGTGCGGGAGACTGGTGACCATCCGCCAGGCTCTCGACATCATGCCGCTGTTCTCTTCGTGATGAGTGTTGGCGGCAGCGTTGCGGGCGTAGCGCGACTCTTTCAAGATTTCGTTCGTTTCCTGAATTCGCATCTATCCTCCTAATGACTCTGATAGTTGCGAGGTGAATGCCAAGTTATTTGGCGCGACGCTGCGCGCGTACGAAAAGAAAAGGACAGGCACGAACGCCTGTCCTTTGTGTGACCGGGGAACGACGGCGGGCCGTCGTCTTTCCTGCGATTTACTGGCGGAGTCGGATGACGGCCGTCTCGATCAGCTTGTCGCCGGGGAGACCGCTCTGCCACGCCGTGGCGCGAACTTCGCCCGTTTCGCGCATCGTGCCGAACGCGGTGCGGACGCGGAAGCGGATCGACGAGCGCTCCGTCGGCTGGATGTTGCCGAACGTGAAGCGATACATGTTCGTGTTCGGCGTGTGCATCACCTGAACGCCGCGGTCGTTCGTCTGGTCGAGCACGACGAGCTGAGGCGGCAACTCCACTTCGAGCAGGATGTCCTGAATGTTGTTGACGCCGACATTGCTGATCGTGATGTCGAGGTTGTCGACTCCCTGTTCCGGGAGATCTTCAGGATGTGCAATGTTGAGCTTCAGGATCTGACCACGGGACGTCACGGCCGTACCGCTCGACTTGCAGGCGGTCGCCGAGAGCAGCGCGATGGCGCAGAGAGCAACCAGTGCCACGCTGAGTTTGTTGTTGCGATTCATTCTTTCTCCTTTGTAATTCAGTGCTGCGCCAGCAGTTATTTGCAATCGACGGGCCCGCTCTCTGGCAGCGGGTAGCCGTGTTGCAATACGCTGCCTCTGCATGACTTACTTCATCGGAGTCGATGGCGGCGCTTCGAAGACCGCGGCACTGGTCGTCGACGAAAAGGGGAACGCTCTCGGCCGCGGGCTCGCCGGCGGCTCGAACCATCTGCGCGTTGGAATCGAAGAGGCCACCCGCAACGTCGAGCGTGCGGTGAACATCGCCCTCGTCGAGGCCGGCATCGCCATCCGGAACGTCGAGTACGCCTACTGCGGCATCGCCGGGTCCGATCATCCGGTGCATCGCCAGAACGTGATCGACTCGCTGCGCATCTTTTTTCCGCGCGGCAACTTCATCGTCGACACCGACGCCCGCATCGCGCTGACCGGGGCGGTCGGCTTCGGCGCCGGCATCGTGATCATCTCCGGCACCGGCTCGGTCGCGTTCGGCCGCAACGCCGCGGAAGAAGAATCACGCGCCGGCGGCTGGGGCCCGACCCTGGGCGATGAAGGGAGCGGTTTCTGGATCGCACGCGAAGGGCTGTCGGCAATCGTCCGCGCGCACGACGGCCGCGGCTTCGCTACGAAGATGACCGAGCTGCTCTGCGACAACTACGACATGTGCAGCCCCGACGAGCTGCCGCGTTTCGTCTATGCCGCGACGACCCACGTCGACGATATCGCCCGCTACGGCAAGCTCGTGATTCACGCCGCGCAGGCCGGCGACGTCGTGGCGCAGGAAATCCTCGCGCGCGGCGGCTCCGAGCTCGCCGAATGCGTGCTCGCGATCGCGCGCAAACTGCACATGACCGACAGCGAGTTCCCGGTCGCGTATGTCGGCGGGGCGTTTCACGCCGGCGAGCTGTTGCTCAACCCGATGCGGCTCCGCCTGCTGCGCGATGCCCCGGGCGCCTCGCTCCTCCCCCCGAAACACGCACCGGTGGAAGGAGCCGCAATGATGGCGATGCACGCGGCCCAGGCCCCGCGCGCCGGACGCGCCTAGACTCGCGTCGACGCAGCATTGTGGACTGCGGCGACGCTAGTCGCCGCTCTCACTCGCGGCAGCGTCAGCTGCCGCAGCAAAGAGAAGCCCGGCGGGCTAAAGCCCGCCGCTCCACTAAACCGCGTGGCGCTGGCGAAACGCGAGTTCAGTGTGGAGTGCGGTGACGCCAGTCACCGCCCTGGTTTGCGTCTAAGTGGAGCGGCGGCCTTCAGGCCGCCGACGATCGCTCGGCGGGCTAAAGCCCGCCGCTCCACCAGAACGCGTGGCGCTGGCGAAAGCGCGAGTTCAGTTTGGAGTCCGGTGACGACTGGCGTCGCCGCACTCACATCGAAATCGCGCGGGGGTTACTTTCGGACGCGGGCGGTGACGTCGTAGAACTCTTCGCCCGGGAGCCACATCGGCTTTTCTGGCGCCTGCGCGGCCTCGTAGCCGAGCCAGAAGGCGAAACGGGCGACCTGGACGGCCGAGGTGAAATCCCACGTCGGGTCGAACTCGTCGCTCGGCTGGTGGTAATGCTTATCGCGGTACTCCTTCACTTTCGCCTGGCCGTACCCGTGCGGCTTTCCCGTCACCTCGGCGCCCTGCTTGATCGAGAAGGCCGGGACACCCGCTTTGGCGAGGCTGAAGTGATCGGAGCGGTAATACGAGCCCTGCTCCGGCGCCTGGTCCGGCACCATCGTCAGGTTCATCGCTTTCGCGACGTTCTGGACCGTCGAATTGAAGGTCGTCCGCTCGACGCCGATCATCGTCATGCTGGTCGTCTCACCGAACAGATTCAGCGCATCGAGATTCAGGCCGACCGCGATTCGCCCCGCCGGGATGGCCGGATGCTCGCCAAAGTACTCCGACCCGAGGAGACCTTGCTCCTCGGCCGCCACGAGCGCAAAGAGAATGCTGCGCTTCGGACGCGGAGTCATCTCGCTCCAGACGCGCGCCAGTTCGAGGATGGCGGCGGTGCCGCTCGCGTTGTCGATCGCACCGTTGTAGATGGTGTCGGTCGGATCGTCGTCATCGGGCGTGCCGATGCCGATGTGGTCGTGGTGCGCGGAGTAGAGCACCGCCTCGTTCTTCAGCCGTTCGTCGCTTCCGGGGATCCGCGCCACGACGTTCGCCGTATCGAACGCCCGGATACTGCTCGCGAGCGTCCCCTGCAGGTTGATGCCGAGCGGCACAGGCTTGAAGTCGCGTGCGTGCGCCGCCTGCGTCATCGTTTCGAGATCGAGACCTGCCGACTTGAACAGCTCCGCGGCCACGGCCTGCGTCACCCAGCCGGCGAACGAGAGACCGTGCTGTTCCGGCGCGTTCTTCACGTAGGCCTGCTCGCCGGTCCACGAGTTCCGCACGACCTGCCAGCCATAGCCGGCAGAAGGATCGGTATGAATGAGGATCACGCCATCGGCGCCCCGCGCGGTACCGATCTCGAATTTGTAGGTCCAGCGGCCGTAATAGGTACGCGCGCGTCCTTTGAAGAGATCCGGCTCTTGGGTCGTGGCCGGCGGATCGTCGACCAGCATCACGAGCGTCTTGCCGCGCAGGTTCGCACCCTTGTAGTCGTCCCACTTGTACTCCGGCGCGACGACGCCGTGCCCGACGAAGACGAGCTCGGAGTCGAGCTTCACCGATTCCTGCTGTGACTGGTTGCCGCCGACGAACTCATCGCGGAAGACGAG
>DASVUA010000285.1:0-4374 GCA_036387295.1 Thermoanaerobaculia bacterium
CGTCATCGCTGCTCATCCGCGCGCGCACCACGGACGGCGCACCGATGCCGCCGTTCTCGCTCCTCATGCGCTACAACGGCGCGCTCGTGCCCCTCGAAGTGGCCGAGGAACTGACGGTTGCGCAAGGGCTCCGCCTCGCCACCGGCGCAAACAGCGAAGCGCTCCTGCAGAACATCCCCGGCGGCAGCTACGAATTCTGGCCCTACCGGACCACCGAAGAAGCAGAAGCCATCGTCGCCTCGAGCGACGGCTTCGCCGCACCGATTCAGGTCAACGTGCGCACAGGCGAAAACAAGATCGCCGTGAACTTCGCGGCAAAGTAGTACGGATGCTCTACGCGTCGTAGGAACCTTGCTCCTCACCTCCAGCCGAGGAACAATTCTTCTGCTTGAGCGGACGCAAAACCACGCGCGATCTCGACGCGCTCGCCATTACGCACAATCCTCCCGGGGCGCAGAAGGAGAAAGTGAACGAGCGTGCGGCCGCCGTTCCCCTTTCCGGCGAATACGACCATCTCTCCTATGTAGAGCACGTCCTCAGTCCGAAAAAACCGAAAGGACCGGAACAACAGAAGCGGCGCAGCGGGACGCAACGCCGTCCTTACGCGGAGCTGCGCACCGCGACGAGCTTTTCCTTTCTGAACGGCGCCAGTCTCCCTGAGGATCTGATCTACCACGCGGCACAAAAAGACCTCCCCGCGATCGCGGTAGTCGATACGAACGGCGTCTACGGCGCGCCACGCTTTCATTCAGCAGCGAAGAAAGCGGGGATTCGCGCGCTGGTCGGCGCGGAGCTGAAACTCGCCGATACGCCGAGTGGATTGCGCGTCGCCTCCTCGCCGCGCGACACGCGCCTCACGCTGCTGGTCGAAAATCGCACCGGCTACAAGAACCTCTGCCGCCTCCTCACCGCCGGCGCGCTCGCCCATCCGAAAGGGGAAGCGCGGTACACGTGGAAGCTCATCGAGCAATACAACGAAGGGCTGCGCTGCCTCACCGGCGGCGATGAAGGACCGCTTGCGGACGTGGCCGACGCCGAAACGGCACTGCACAAGATCAGTGGCATCTTCCAGGGCCGGACGCATGTCGAATTGCAACGGCACCATCGCAGCGAAGAAGAGCATCGCAATTACGCATTGATCGACCTCGCCCGGCGCATGCGCCTGCCGCTCGTCGCCACGAACGGCGTCCGTTACGCCCGGCCGCAGGACAGGGATCTGTTCGACATCGTCACCTGCATTCGCGAAGGGCGGAACGTCGACAACGCCGGGCGGCTCCTCGGCGCCAACGCCGAGCGCTACGTCAAAGGAGCAGACGAGATGGCGGCGCTGTTCGCCGATCTGCCCGAGGCGCTCGACGGGGCGTGGGAGCTCGCGAATACGCTCGACTTCACGCTCGCCGATCTCGGGTATCAGTTCCCCGACTATCCCCTGCCGCCGGGTGAAACGAACGACTCGTTTCTTCGCAAGATCACCTGGAACGCCGCCACGGCGCGCTTCCGGCCGCTCACCGACAAAGCGCAGCGCCAGATCGAGAAAGAGCTGAACATGATTCAGAAGCTCGAGCTGGCCGGCTACTTTCTCATCGTCTGGGACATCGTGCAGTTCTGCCAGCGGGAGAAAATCCTCGTGCAGGGGCGCGGCTCCGCCGCCAACAGCGCGGTCTGTTATGCCCTCGGAATCACGGCCATCGATCCGGTGAAAATGGACCTGCTGTTCGAGCGCTTTCTCTCCGAAGAGCGCGGCGAATGGCCGGACATCGACCTCGACCTCCCGTCCGGCGAACAGCGCGAGAAAGTGATCCAGCACGTCTACGCCAAGTACGGGAAACATGGCGCGGCCATGACGGCGAACGTCATCACGTATCGCGACCGCAGCGCCGCGCGCGAAGTGGGGAAAGCGCTCGGCTTCTCACTCGAACAGGCCGACAAACTCTCGAAAACCGTCAGCACCTGGAACTTCGGCGAGATCCGCGAGCGCGTCGAGAACATGCCGGAACAGCTGGCGCAGAGCGGCTTCAATCCCGAAGACCTGCGCGTGCAGCATTTCATGCGGCTCTATCTGCAAATCCAGAATCTTCCCCGTCATCTCGGCCAGCATTCGGGCGGCATGGTGCTGGCCAAAGGACGCCTCGACGAAGTGGTGCCGCTCGAGCCTGCGTCGATGCCCGGCCGCGTCGTCATTCAATGGGACAAGGAAGACTGCGCCGATCTCGGGCTCATCAAAGTCGACCTCCTCGGCCTCGGGATGCTCGCCGCGCTCGAGGACGCGATTCCGCTCATCCGCGAGTGTGAAGGAAAAGAAGTCGACCTCGCCCACCTGCCGCAGGACGACCCGCTCGTCTACAAGATGCTCAATGAAGCCGACACCGTGGGGATGTTTCAGGTCGAGAGCCGCGCGCAGATGGCGTCATTGCCGCGCAACGCGCCAAAGTGCTTCTACGACATCGTCGTGCAGGTCGCGATCATCCGCCCCGGTCCCATCGTCGGCGGGATGATCCGGCCGTTCTTCGACCGCCGCCAGGGAAAGCTGCCGGTCGAGTACCCCCATCCCTGTCTCGAACCGATTCTCAAACGGACGCTCGGCGTTCCGCTGTTTCAGGAGCAACTGCTCAAGATCGCCATGGTCGCGGCGAATTTCACCGGCGGCGAGGCAGAGGAGCTGCGGCGCGCGATGGGCTTCAAGCGCTCGATGGAACGGATGCAGGAAATCGAGCAGCGTCTGCGCGACGGCATGACGAAGAACGGCATCGGGACTGAGGCGCAGGACCAGATCGTCAAATCGATCACCTCGTTCGCTCTCTATGGATTTCCGGAGTCGCACGCCGCCAGCTTTGCCTTGATCGCCTATGCGAGCGCATACATCAAGGCGCGGCATCCCGCCGCCTTCTACATCGCCCTTCTGAACGCCTGGCCGATGGGCTTCTATCACCCCGCAACGCTGATCAAAGACGCACAGCGGCATGGCGTGCAGGTGTTCCCGGTCGACGTCAACAAGTCAGGGTGGAAGTGCCGTTGGGAAAACGGCGGCGTGCGGCTGGGGTTCAAGTTCGTCAAAGGCCTGCGCGCCGAATCGGGTTTGCGTGTGGAAGCCGCACAGCCGTATGTGTCGGCCGACGATCTCGCCCGCCGCGCCCGTCTCCGCGACGACCAGCTCACCAAGCTCGCCTACGCCGGCGCACTCGCCTCGTTCGGCATGACGCGCCGAGCCGCGCTCTGGCAGGCCGCGCAGGCCGCGAAAGAGGCGGGCGAGTTGTTCGAGACCGTGGACGATGTCATTTCGAGCCGCGAAAACGGCGACGGACCATTGGACAAGCCGAGCCGCACTCGGGCGCGCCGCCAGAAAAAAACAACCTCGCCCCTTCCCGAGATGACGGCCGCCGAAGACACGATGGCGGACTACAACGCGATGGAGCTCACCACCGGCAAACATCTCCTCGAACATTTCCGGCCGCAGCTCACGAAAGACGGAGTCCTCACCGCGAAACAATTGAAAGAAGTGCAGAACGGCATTCGCGCGGTCACCGCGGGCGCCGTGATCGTCCGGCAGCGCCCCGGCACCGCAAAAGGATTCGTCTTCCTTACGCTCGAGGACGAGACCGGCCTTTCGCAAGCAATCGTGCATCCGCAACTGTTCGCCGACGAGCGCGCCACCATCCTCGGCAACTCCGGTCTCATCGTCGAAGGAATCGTGCAAAACCTCGAAGGCCAGCCCTCCGTCCGCGCCGAAAAATTCTGGCCCCTCACCGGCATCGAAAACGTGAACAGCCACGATTTTCATTGAATAGAATGAACCCTATGCTTCGGGCACTCACCTTCTCGGCACTGCTCCTCGCCACGACCGTCCTCGAAGCCGGCGTCCCGGCCAGCCCTTCGAAAGCGGAATTGCACGAATGGATGCGAGAGGCGCTCGCGGCGGCGGAGAAGATCCCGGCCGAGCAGCGGCGCGAGATGATGCGTGAGATCGACTTCGGGAACACCCGGCTCGACGACATCAAAGAGGACCTGTACCGCATCGCGCTCCGGCCGCAGTTCTACAGCGCGTACAACCTCGTGCTGGACGTGCAGATGCCGCGGCAGGGCGGCATGTTCCTCACCCTCGAAGAGTCGGCCGCGGATCGCGCAGCGGCGGAGGAGTTCGTCGTGGAGCTGTACCGCTCGCGAATGGGAACGGCCAGCGAAGAAGCGCGCAACTGGCAGCACGGGCTCGCCGAGTTCCTCCTCACGATGGGACGGTGGAAAGAAGCGCTCCCGCTCGCGCGCGGCGTTTATGAGCAGGACCGCGACGCTTACACCACAACGCTGCTCGCCGTCATTGAGAAGCTGAACGGCGACAACGAACTGTTCGAGACGGTCATGAAGGATTGCCCCGAGCTC
>DASVUA010000286.1:0-4690 GCA_036387295.1 Thermoanaerobaculia bacterium
AGCCCGCCGAGCATCAATCGGCGGGCTGAAGCCCGCCGCTCCACCAAACAACACGTCGTTCACCACGCCAATGCGCGTGGTGAGATGCTAAGCAGCACTTATTCCGCGACGCATCCGCAGTCGACCTGATTCAAAGCACGCTTTTCACGCTCCACGACGACTTACGCGCAACCTGCCGACGCGGCTCCGCCGCAGTGAAAGCGGGACTGCGGTCACCGCACTCCACACCAGTCATGGGTGCAGTGTGATTTCTCCGGTGGAGCCGTTCATCGTGACGGTGTCGCCGGTTTTGATGAGCGCGGTCAGGCCGCGGATGCCGACGATGGTGGGGATGCCCATTTCTCTCGCGACGATGGCGGAGTGGGAGAGGATCGAGCCGCGCTCGATGAGGAGGCCGGAGATCGAGGGATACAGCGGGATCCAGCCGGGGTCGGTCCGTTCGGCGACGAGGATCTCGCCATCGAGGCGCAGGTCGTCGTCGGGCGAGCGCAAGACTTTCACCGCACCGGTGACGATGCCGGGGGAGCAGGCGACGCCACGCAGGCCTTCCGCGGTTGCCGCCGCGGCGCCGCGGCGCGTGCGGAACGCGTTGCGGTGGTAGGCCATGCCGAAGGTCTCGAAGCGTTCTTCGATGTCGGGATTCGCGCGATACGCCTCGAACTCCTTCCGCCGCAGCGCGGCGAGACCGCGCAGGTCGGTGGTGAGCGCGGTGCCTTTGACGTAATCCCACAGCTCGTCGAGGCCGAGGTAGAAGACGTCTTCCGGCGCGTCGAGCAGTTGCTCCTCGTGCAGGCGGCGTCCGAACGCGCGGACGACCTCGCGCACGAGGCCGAAGATCCGCGTGCGCGCGAAGCGCATGTTCTCGCGATTGCGCACGCCGACGCGCGCCCGCTTCAGCACGAAACGAAAGAGCGCGCGCCGCACCGGCGAGCGCATCATCGCGAACGCCCGCTCCTCGGCAGCGGCGCGAATGCGCAGCTCGTCCGCCGGCTTGTGCTCGGTGCGGAGATAGTTCCGGATGTAGGTCAGCAGCAGCTCGGGCCGGTCGCGCAGCGATTGCTCTTCGAGCTTCAACTCGTTCATGCAACGGAAGCCGTAGAGATCGAGGTAGTGCTCGAGATGCTGCGCGAATTCGGGATGATCGCGGCGCACGCGCGCGAGATCGCCTGCTTCGATGGCAGCGCAGAGCGCCGCATCGGGACGCGCGATCTCCGCGAAGCGCAACAGCATCTTCGCCGGCTCCGCGCTCTCGATGCCTCCTTCGCCCGCGAGCAGATCGTTCTGCAGCGACGAATCGCCGCACAGCTTCTTCAGCGTCCCGTAGAAGATCATCACGAAGAAGTCGTTGATGATCGGCGCGCGCCACGACCAGAGCACGCGGTCTTCGAATTCGAGATAGAGCTGCATCAGCTCGTGCGGCTTCAAGGCGTCGAAATCGACGCGCCGCCAGCGCTCGTAGTGCGACTTGAAGTTCGCTTCGAACTCGGCCACGTGCTTGTCGATGCCGAGAAAGTTGCGAGCCATGCGGAGCGCGATCGGAAGCAGCGCGAGCTTGCTCGCGCGCGCCGGTGCGTCGCCGCGCACGCTTTCGCGCACCCCCATCATCTGCTCCATGAACGCGCGGTTCTGTTCGTACCCCGGAAAGAGGCGGACGAGCGCGTACCAGTTGAGGAGGTTGTAGAACACCTGGCCGCGGAAGAGGCCGAGCATGTTCTCGAACACCCCCTGATGCGCGCGGATCGTCGAGGGCGAGATCCCCATCACTTCCGCGAACAGTTTGTAGACGATCGCGTATGCGCGGCGGATGACGCTGAACGTCATCGGCGAGGTGACGCCGGAGAAGCTTTCGACGATGTTCGAGTTGTCCCAGAGGATGCGATTGCCGGCCGCCGGGCCGTACTCTTCGATCGTCGTGATCGGGCGCGCCTGCAGGATGAACAGCCCGTCTTCGTCGAACGCGAACTCGATGTCCTGCGGCCGTCCGAACGCGTTCTCGATGGCAATGGAAATCCGCGCGAGCTCGCGCACTTCGTCATCCGTGAGGCTGCGCGCGTGCGGATCGGGAACGGGCTCGCGCGCCGTGCCGCTGCCTTTCTGACGGTCGAACACGATGCGCTCTGTTTTCTCCGCGACCTCGGCGGCGATGGACAGGTCGCTCTTCTGCACGACGAACGTGTCGGCGTCGAAGCCTTCGCTCACCAGCCCTTCGCCGAGTCCGAACAGCGCGCTGATCACGAGCTCGTGCACGTCGTTCGTGGTGGGGTTTGCGGTGAAGACGACGCCGCTCACGCGCGCGTCGATCATCGTCTGCACGACGACCGGCATCGGCGCCTCGCCGCGCGCGACGCCGTGTTGCGCGCGATACGCATTCGCCCGCTCGTTGTGCGCGGAGGCGCGGACGTGCGCGATCGCGGCGTCGAGCTCGTGCTCGCGCACGAAGAGCAGCGATTCGTGAACGCCGGCGAAAGAAAGGCCGGAAGCGTCTTCGCCGATCGCGGAGGAACGGACGGCGTAGAGTTGTGTCATTCCGAGCGAAGTCGAGGAATCCCCCGCCGACGGGCGACGGAGTTTGTCTTCGGCAGGGGATCCCTCGACTTCGCTCGGGATGACACTCGCAAGTTCCCCGGTCACCACCCGAAACTCCGGCACCCGGAATCCGAGGTCCTTCAATCGCTGCAGATTCGCGGCTTTGCCGCCGATTTCACGTGCTGAGGCCATATTTGCGTCCGAGCTCCACGGCCACGAGCAGGTCGAAGACGATCATGTACATGCCGGCGTAGACCTCCATCATCTTCGCGTGCCGCGGCGTGGGACGGAAGCGGTATTGGAAAAACCCGGCGAGGCAGACGAGGTAGAGGATCGCGAGCGCGAAGTAGAACCAGTTGCTGACGCCGAGGTGATGGCCGATCGCGGCGACGAGCGCGGTGTCGATCGCGCGGATCGCCAGCACGACGTATGCGGCGCCGAACGTGCCGAAGATTTTCGTGTACGAATCGACGCCATCGAGCTCCTGCTCGGGCGCGCGGATCTTGCGCGACACCTCCCAGTTGAACGTGACGAAGAAGCCGACGAACGCGTAGACCCAGAACCAGCGCGGCGCGTCCCACGGCCAGCGTTGCGTCGCAAACGAAAACACCAGCAGCGACAGCAGCGGCATGATCAGCATGTGGCTCGTCGCGTAAAGCACGAAGTAGCGCTTGAGAAACGCCGCGGCGAAGAACTCGCGCAGCATCAGCAGTGTGAAGGCGAACGCAATCGCCCACGCCACCACCGCCTGGGGACCGCGCGCGAGCACGGCCACGAGTTGAATGGCGATCGCGATCGCCACCGCGATCTTCAGGTGCCGCAGCGTAATGCGTCCCGATTGCAGCACGCGATGCGGATAGTGGCGGCAGTCTTCTTCGTAATCCTTGTGCTCGTCGAACACGCGGATGTGGAAGAAGAAGCAGACCAGCATCAGCATGCCGGCGAACGACCAGCGGTCGTAATGCATCGCCTGACCGGGGCGGGTGAGAACGATCGCAAGGAACTGATTCGAGGAGTAGTAGGTGAGGATCAGAAGCACGTTCGCGATCGGCGGAAAGCGCTCGTTGAGATACGCGAGGAAATTGCGCGCGAACGTCACAGGCGGGCTCGCAGCTTGTCGTAATCGATTTTGCTGTTGTGGCGCGGATCGACCGGCAGCGGCTTGCGCGTGACGATCACGACGTCGCACGGCTCGCCCGCGTTCGCGAGACGCGCGCGCACATCGCGCTCGAGCTCCGCATCGACGCCCTCTTCCTTCGTTTCGAGCACGACCGCGACGCGCCGCCCGACCGCGAGTGCGGCCACACGCACGATGCGCGGATCGTCGCCGCGCGCCACCTGCTCGACGAGCTGCGCGTGCACCGGAACGCCGTCGCGCCAGATGGTCGAATGCACCCGTCCCGCGATCCGGAAATATCCCTCGTCGTCGAACCAGCCGGTGTCCCCCATGCGATGCCACACCGTCCCCTCGGCGTCCGTGACTTTGTTCTGACGCGTGGCGAGGGGGTCGCGGTCGTAATCGCGGCAGACGTGCTCGCCCGCGACGAGCAGCTCGCCGATGGGAGGTGTCATCCTGAGCCGCGAAGACGGCGACGGATCTTCTCCGTTGCGCGGGGGAAGGTCCTTCGCTTCGCTCAGGATGACAGGCTTGGTGGTGTGTTCGCGCGGACGCGCGCGCCGGTCGATCGATTCGATCCGCGCCCGCACTCCCGCCACGATCTTTCCCGCCACGTACCCTCGCCCGCCCGCCTTCAATCGCTCTTCGGCGGTGATGTGTGCGACCGGCTCGGCTTCCGACGAGCCGTACGCGATGTGGATCTCGGCGCGCGGCCAGGCCGCGGCCCAATTGCGCAATTGCAGGTCACTCACCGGAGCGCCTCCCGTGAGGATGCGGCGAAAGCGCGGACGGTCGTCGCGTTGCGCGAGCTCGTCGAACAGCGGCGGCGAGGCGGTGGCAGTAGTGGCGAGATGCCGGTCGGCGGGCGAAATGACGGTCGTGACGCCGAGGGCGAGATTGTTGAGGGCGAAGACCGGAAAGGTGCAGAAATCGACGTCATCCTCGCGCGGCGGAAACGCTTCGGCGAGCCGCTCGTGCTGCGCCGCGAGGATGCGATGCGTGCGATTCACCCCTTTCGGCTTGCCGCTCGAGCCGGTGGTGAATGTG
>DASVUA010000287.1:0-4733 GCA_036387295.1 Thermoanaerobaculia bacterium
CGGTCAAACGTCACGCGCCCGCGGCGCCGGCAGCGAACGGCGGAAACCGGCGCGAGCTCGTCGTCCGTTCGCTGCGCGAGTGGATCGCGCAACGGCTCGGACAACCGCTCGCCGCGATCGGCATTTCGACACCATTTGCCGACCTGGGACTCGACTCCGTCACGGCGGTCGAGCTCACGCAGCATCTCGAGCAGACGCTCGGCATTTCCGTCGCCCCTACCGCCACGTGGGACTTTCCAAACATCCTCACGCTCGCCGACTACGTCGCCGGAGCC
Organism: Thermoanaerobaculia bacterium; assembly: GCA_036387295.1. Classification (GTDB taxonomy): domain Bacteria; phylum Acidobacteriota; class Thermoanaerobaculia; order Gp7-AA8; family Gp7-AA8; genus QHVT01. The sequence goes on from DASVUA010000287.1 coordinate 276, forward strand.
GCTCCCGCGGAGGTGCCGCACGCGGCGGACGATCCGCTCGACGGTCTCTCCGACCGCGAGCTCGCCGCATTGCTCGAAAGCGAGTTGAACGCGCCATGAGCATGCCGCCCGACACCGCCGCGCGCGACGTGCTGAAGAAGGCCTATCTCGAGATCAAGAGCCTTCGCTCGCGTCTCGCGGAGAGCGAAGACGCGCGTTCCGAACCGGTCGCGATCGTCGGCCTCGGCTGCCGCTTTCCCGGCGGTGCGAACGACGCTGAATCGTTCTGGTCCGTGCTGCGCGGCGGCGTCGACGCGGTCGGCCCCGTGCCGCCGGACCGTTGGGACACCGAGGCGTTTTTCGACGCCGATCCCGACGCGCCGGGCATGCTCTACACGCGGCACGGCGCATTCGTCGACGGCGTCGATCGTTTCGACGCGGAGCTGTTCGGCATCTCGCCTGTCGAAGCGAGCAGCGTCGATCCGCAACAGCGATTGCTGCTGGAAGTGGCGTGGGAAGCGCTCGAAAACGCCGGCATCGCGCCCGAGAGTCTGCGCGCGACGCGCACCGGCGTGTTCGTCGGTTTGATGTATCAGGACTATCTCGCGCGGCAGCTTCGCGAGCAGGGGCACAGCGGAATCGGGCCGTATCTCGGCACCGGGTCGACGTTCAGCGCGGCCGCGGGACGCCTCTCGTACGTTCTCGGATTGCAGGGGCCGAGCATGGCCGTCGACACCGCCTGCTCGTCGTCGCTCGTGGCCGTGCATCTCGCCTGTCAGGCCTTGCGCAATCGCGAATGCGACGTCGCGCTTGCCGGCGGCGCGAACGTGATGCTCACGCCCGAGGCGTCGATCAATCTGTCGAAGGCACGCATGCTCTCGGCGACCGGGCGATGCAGGACGTTCGATGCGAGCGCCGACGGCTACATCCGCGGCGAAGGCTCCGGCCTCATCGTGTTGAAGCGGCTCTCGCAGGCGCGTGCGGACGGCGATCGCATTCTCGGCGTCGTGCGCGGCTCGGCCGTCAATCAGGATGGGCGCAGCAACGGCCTCACGGCTCCGAACGGTTCCGCGCAACGCGCGCTGCTGCGCGAAGCGCTCGAGGCGGCGCGCGTCACGGCGGACGACGTCGAGTACGTCGAATGCCACGGCACCGGCACGCCTCTCGGCGACCCGATCGAAGTCGGCGCGCTGCTCGACGTCTACGGCCGCCGCTCGCACGAAACGCCGTTCGCGATCGGCTCGGTCAAAACGAACTTCGGCCACCTCGAAAGTGCGGCCGGAATCTGCGGCCTCATCAAAGCGCTGCTCGTGCTGCGGCATCGCGAAGTTCCGCCGCATCTTCATCTCACGACCGTCAATCCGCGCATCGGCATCGACGGCCGGCCGGTCGTCATTCCGACCACGCCGACGCCGTGGTTCAAGCAAGCGAAGCCGATGGCGGCGGTGAGTGCATTCGGGTTCGTCGGCACCAACGCGCACGTGATTCTCGAAGCGTTCGAAGACGAAACGGAGCCGCGGGCCGCGGCCGGCGCCGGCGAGCATGTCCTGACGTTGTCTGCCGCGACGGAAGCGGCAGTCCGCGAACTGCGCGACCGCTTCGCGCGGCATCTCGCCACGACGCACGATGACCTCGGCGACATCTGCTTCACCGCGAACACCGGCCGCTCGCATCTGCCGTATCGCATCGCCGTCGTGGCGCGCGATCGCGAGTCGATGCAGCAGAAACTGCGCGATGCGAAGCCGCAGCGTGTGCTGGACGAGAGTCCGCGCGTCGCGTTTCTGGTTGCCGGCGAGGGGGAACAGCAGGAATCGCTCGAGCAGTGGCGCGCGTGGGGTGTCGAGCCGTCGGTCGTGCTCGCGCGCGGCGCGGCGCCGCTGTCAGGCGAAGAACTGCTGATGGACGTGCAGGCGAGCACGAACCTGGAGACTCTCGCCGCGCTCTACCTGCAGGGCGTGCAGATCGACTGGCGTGCGTTTCACGCACCGCGTGCGCCGCGCAAAGTCGCGCTGCCGACGTACGCATTTCAACGCGAGCGCTACTGGATCAAGCCCGCTGCGAAAGCGGTTGCCGCGCCATCGCATGCGCCGGCGACGCTGCTCGGCACGCGCTTGCCGCAGGCGCCGCATCAACCCGATACGTTCGTCTGGAACGTCGACCTCGATCCGGCGCGCCGCGCGTATCTGTTCGAGCACAAACTCCTCGGCACCGCGGTGTGGCCGATCTCCGCGCAGATGCAGCTCGCCGTCGAAGCGGCGCGCGATGCGCTCGGCGTGGAGCGTTGCCGCGTCAGCGCGATCGACTTCCGGCAGACGCTCTACAGCTCGCAAACAGCCGTGCAGGTCGTGCTCACGAGAACGGGCGACGCGGCGGCCGACCTCCGCATCTACAGCCGCACGGACGAATCGTCCGAATGGTCGCTCAATACGACGGCGCGCATCGAGCCGCATGCCGCAACAGGCGCGCGCAAGACGCTCGCGCTTTCGATGATGTTCTTCGCGGCGACCGAAGAAGACGACGCGGCCGATCGCTATCGCCTGATCGTCGAATCGGCGCGCTTTGCCGATCGCCACGGCTTCCGCAGCGTGTGGGTGCCGGAACGGCATTTCACGAACATGGGCAGCCTCTATCCCAGCCCGTCGGTGCTGCACGCGGCGCTCGCGCGCGAGACGAAGCACGTGCGGCTGATGGCCGGCAGCGTGGTCGTGCCGCTGCACAACGTCGCGCGCATCGCCGAGGAGTGGGCGATGGTCGACAACCTCTCGGGAGGACGCGTCGGCATCTCGTGCGCGTCCGGCTGGAACCCCGACGACTTTGTTCTCGCGCCGGGCCGGTACGACACGCGATACGACGATCTGTACAAGGGGATCGAAACGTTGCGCGGCTTGTGGCGCGGCGAGACCTTCGAAGCCGACACGCCGCACGGAAAGCGCGTCGCGCTGCGGACGTATCCGACGCCGCTGCAGCCTGAATTGCCGTTGTGGATCACGGCAGCGCGCAGCCCGGAATCGTTTCGCCGCGCCGGCGCGCTCGGCGCGAATCTCCTCACGCATCTGCTCGATCAGGACGTCGAAACGCTCGCCGGAAAGATCGCGCTCTACCGCGCGGCGCGCGCGGAGCACGGCTTCGATCCCGAGGCCGGCATCGTCAGCGTGATGTGCCACACGTTCGTCGCCGCGGACGATGACACCGCGCAGCGGCTCGCGAAAAAACCGTTCTGCGACTACCTCAAATCGAGCCTCCCGCTGCTGGCGGGGCTCGCGTACAGCCGCGGCCAGAACATCGACGTGCACAAGCTCACCGCCGCGGAGCTCGACGAGTTCGTCGAGTTTCTGTACGAGCGCTTCCGCACCACGCGCGCGCTCATCGGTACGCCCGAGAGCTGCCGTCCGCTGCTCGACGCGCTGGAGGCGGCGGGGGTGAACGAGGTCGCATGTCTGCTCGACTTCGGCCCCGCCGCCGACGAAGTGCTCGCGCATTTGCCGCGGCTCGCGTCCATGCAACAGAACCCGGCCGCGAATGAAGACGAGCGGGCGAACATCGACGCCGCGCGTTACGCGAACTGCACGCGCGAAGTTCCGGTCGAGCAGTTTTACGCGAGCCTCTCCGCGGCCGGTGTCGCGTTCGAAGGGAGTCTCCGCGGCGTCGCGTCGCTTGCTGCCGGCGATCGCGAAGCGCTCGCGCGCATCGCCGCGTCGAGCGACGAAGCGGTGCTGCTCGACGCCTCGATCCAGACCGCGCTCGCCACGCTTCCGCAAAGCGCGAACGACCCGATGCGTGTGCCGACACACGTGCGCAGCGTGCGCGTGCATGCGCCGCTCGCCGGTTCGCTGCGCGCGCACGGCCGCCTCACCGCGGCGGGCGCCGATGGCGACGCCGATGCGGACGTCACGATCTTCGATGAGCGCGGCGACGTGCTGATGGAGATCGAAGGGCTGCACGTGAAAGCGATCTCGCGTCCCGCGCGCGCGGACGACGACTGGTTTTACGAGATCGCCTGGAGCGCGAGCGCGTGGCCGGAGCCGCGGCGTGCGACGGCGCGTCCGTGGCTCATTCTCGAAGACCGCGGCGGCGTCGGCCGCGCGTTCGCAGCGACTCGTCCCGGTGCGGCGCACCTGTTCGTGCAGCATGGCGCGGTCACCGAACAGCTCGCGCCGCGCCGTTGGACCGTCGATCCGCGCGACGGGTTTGCGCGACTGCTGCGGCAACTCGATCCGGCCGCGTACGAAGGGGTGCTCTGCCTCTGGCCGCTCGATGCCGCGTCGAACGAAGACCTCGACGTCGCGATGCTCGAAGCCGATCAATCGCTCGGCGTCGAAACCGTTCCCGCGCTCGTGCAGGCGCTGGCGGAGCGCGGGCACGTGCCGCCGCTCTGGCTCGTCACGCGCGGGGCGCAGCCGGTGACGGCCGACGGCGCCGCGCTGCACGTGTCGCAGTCGGGGCTCTGGGGCCTCGCCGGCGCGCTCGCGCGCGAACATC
>DASVUA010000288.1:0-4022 GCA_036387295.1 Thermoanaerobaculia bacterium
ACCTGCCTTCAGGGGATTCCGCGCTGAAGCGCGGAATGACACTGGAGAATGGGCGGGTCGTACCCTTTTCCTGCGGTGCCTGCGCGCTGTCACCAGGCGATCCCGTAATCCTCGCCGTGGTTCGAGCTGCCGCCCCACATCGTGCCGTGCTCGCGGTCGAAGAGGATGGCGTTGATCGGGCCGGAGGTACGCTCTTCGAAGGTCATGTCGTAGCCCATGCGGCGCAGGTCGTTGCGGACCCACGGAGGCGTCTGTTCGTGCAGCAGAATCCGGCCCGGCACGGATTGGCGGTCGCCGAGCCACTTGCGCACCTGAAACGTATTGAAGTTCGCCGCTTCGGCTGCTTCCTGCGGCGTCATCCCGAATTCAACCACATTGAGGAAAAACTGCAGGAGGTTCTGGTCCTGTGTATCGCCCCCCTGTACGGCAAAGGCGAGATACGGCGCGCCGTTCTTCAGTGCGAGAGTCGGCGTCAGCGTGACGTGCGGACGCTTGCCGGGCTCGATGACGTTGTACGGATTCTGCGCGGGATCGGTGTCGAAGCTCTGGGCACGCTGACTGAGTCCTACGCCTGTGCGTCCTGCAATGACGGCCGGCACCCACCCGCCGCTCGGCGTGATCGAGACGACCCAACCCTCTTTGTCCGCCGCTTCAATGGACGTCGTTCCCAATCGAAACGAATCGTCGAACGCCTGGAAGGCCGCCGACGTGCGCGGTGTCGCGGCCGTTTTACTCCAGTTGCGCAGGAGGTCGAGAAACGGATTCGTCTCCTGCTGGTACGGGTAGGGATCGCCCGGCCCGATGTTCGGATCGTTGCGATCAGGATTAATCAGCTTCGCGCGATCGCGCGCGTAATCTTTCGATAAAAGACCGCGAACCGGCTCGACCGGCGGAAAGTACGGATCGCCATAGTAGAAATCGCGATCGGCATACGCGAGGCTCAAGGCCTGATAGAGCGTGTGAATGTAGCGGGCGCTGTTGTAGCCCATCGCCTTGACGTCGAAGTTCTCCAGAATATTGAGCGCCTGCAGCATGGACGGGCCCTGCGTCCAGACGGTGAGCTTGTAGACGTCCACGCCTTTGTACGACGTCATGACCGGCTCTTCGGTGCGCACGCGCCAGCTCGCGAGGTCGGCCGTGGTAATGAGTCCGCCCTGTTCCTGCGTACCGCGTGCAATCTCCTGTGCAATGTCGCCTTTGTAGAAGCGGTCGTATGCGGCGTAAATCGCCTCTTTACGCGATCGTCCCCGCTTCAATGCCTGTTGTTCGGCGTCGACAAGCTTGCGCAGCGTCGCGGCGAGATCTGCCTGGCGGAACATTTCGCCTGGATACGGTGCCTCGCGCTGATTCGCCGGCGCCGCGACTGTCGTCGTGACGACGTCGTGCGACGGCGCAATGCTCTGCGATGCACCCGCTTCTGCAGCAGGCCGCGTAGTGGAGACCGTGGCGGCACCCGCTAGATGAGGGAGCATCACAGTGCGCGAATAAGGCCACTGTTTCAGCCACGATTTCTGCCGCTCAATGTTGTTGGCGAGTTGCGCCTCGATTGGAAATCCGTCTGCCAGTTGAATTGCAGGCGCGAGCACATCCTTCAATGACAGTGTGCCGTATTCGGCGAGCATGACCATGAGGCCGCCCGGCGTGCCGGGCGTCAGCGCGGACAAAGGGCCGTATTCGGGCGGATACTTCATTCCTTTGGACTGATAAAACGCCGCCGTGGCGCCGGTCGGCGCCATCCCGAGCGCATTGAGGCCGATCACTTTTTTCGTGTGCGGGTTGTAGATGAGCGCCTGCGTCTCGCCACCCCAGCCGAGCGTGTCCCAGAGCGTGCAGGTCGCGGCGAGCATTGCGGCCGCGGAGTCGACGGCGTTGCCCCCCTTCTGAAACATCATCGCTCCTGCCGTCGCGGCGAGCGGTTTCCCCGTGATCGCCATCCAGTGTGCACCGTGGAGAGGCGGCTTCTGGGTTCGTGTCTGTGCGGCCATCGGAAGTGCAAACGAGAGACAAGCGAGCACAGCGATGCGGAGGTTCATGAGACGAAGTCTATGACGATGTGCGCGCGTGCCGCGCGAATCGGCTGCCCCGACCCACAATCCAGCACCTTCCTTGCAATGAAGCGGAGTGTGCGACAACGCACCAGAAAGGAAGCTTTGATGGCACGTAAACTACAGAATGGAACGTCCAAGCTCCGCGGATTGAACCGCGTCGCGAGCGCAGTGAAACGCATCTTCTCCCGTGGGAACGAGGCGCCGGAAACGACGCCCGCCACGGAGACAGCCTTCCGGACCACCGAAGAAATCCCCGCTTCGACGACGATGGGAAATGCCCCGAAACTCGGCACCCGGACCCGTCGCGAAGCCGACATTCCTCTCGACGTCATCGCCAACACCTACAACCCGCCGTTCACCGGGGGCAAAGCCGGCTTCCGGAGCGACGGATCGGACCACGGAAACGACCAGGAGTTCGCACTCGGTTCGCTCGACGAGCGCTGGAACGATGAAGACCGCATCACGAACAAATCGGGCGATCCGCGCATCGGTACACACGGCCGTACGTACGAGCCGGGTGAGGCGCGGACCGACTCTCGCAGCCGGTAACCGTGGTTTCTGCGCGGACGGACGGCGTCACCGTGATGCTGCCCGTCCGCGTGATTTACGAGGAGGATTTTGATGGACCAGAACAATCCGAACGATCCCGACAACAGCCTCAATCCCGGTAGCTCCGGCGAAACCGGCTCCGGCAGCACTTCGAGCGGCGGCGGCTACGCCTCAGGCGGCACCGGCACGGGCATGAGCTCCGGCGGCGGTATGAGCACCGGCAGCGGCAGCAGCAACAGCGGATCCGGCAGCATGGGTTCCGGAAGCGGCTCGACCGGCAGCATGGGCTCCGGCTCAGGCGTCAGCACCGGCTCCGGCCTCGGCTCCGGCAGCATGGGCTCGAGCCTCGGCTCCGGTGGCAGGGGAGCAGACGTCGGCAGCGGCGGCAGCATCAACGCTTCCGGCGGCGCGGCGCTCGGCGTCACGGGCGGCAGCGATTTCGACGGCAGCATGAGCGGCTCCGCCGCGACCGGCACCAGCGGCACGGCCGAGGAGAACTTCTGCACGCATTGTGGTCACTCGCTGAATGAAAGCGGCGGACTCGAGCAGTTCCTCGGACGCCTCGGCATCAGCGGCGACAACATCGACGAATATCTCAACAGCGCCCGCGACTATCTGAAGGGCTCGAGCACCAAAGTCACGACGTACACGCGCGACAATCCGGCCAAAGTAGCGGCAGGCGTCGCCGCGCTCGCACTCGGTGCCGGCCTCATTTACGCCTCCGTCAATCGCGAAAAAGGCGAAACGGCGACGGCAACCGGCGGCACGACGGGAACGACCGGCACGACCGGCACCTCCGGCGTGGTCGGGTACGATGCCGTGGGCGACGTCAGCGTCAATCGCACCGGCGATCTCAATCGCAGCGGCGAGACGACGCTCGGCGGCGATTTCAATCGTGACCGCGACCCGAATCGCGGGTACGATCCGAACCGCACTTGAAACTGCACTTCGATTCGGAGGGCGACGGGCCTCTCGTCGTCCTCCTTCATGGGTTTCCGGAATCCCGGCTTTCGTGGAAGCGCCAGCTCCCGGCGCTCGCAGCCGCGGGATTCCGCGCCGTCGCGCCCGACCTGCGCGGCTACGGCGACTCCCCCAAACCGCGCGACATCGACTCGTATCGCATGTCACTCCTCGTCGGCGACGTCGTCGAGCTCATCGAGTCGCTGAACGGCGGCAAGCCGTGCGTGCTCGTCGCTCACGATTGGGGGGCGGTGATCGCGTGGGCGCTGGCGCAGATGCGTCCCGACCTGCTGCGCAAGCTCGCGATCATCAACATCCCTCCTCCCGCGGCGATCGCGCGCGAGTTGAAGCGGAGCACACGTCAGAAGATCAACGTGCTGTATCAGCTCTACTTCCAACTCCCGCTGCTGCCCGAGCTGACGATGAAGCTCTTCGGCCGCATGCTCCTCCGCCGCAGCGGAACGT
>DASVUA010000289.1:0-14348 GCA_036387295.1 Thermoanaerobaculia bacterium
TACAAAGCGCTCAAAGCGCGCGACGCGAAAGCGCTGCAGGCGATCCGGCAGCAGCTCGGCAACGTCAACGTCGACGCGCTCACGCCGAAGCAGCAGCTCGCGCACTGGATCAACGTGTACAACGTCAACACGATCGCCACCATCATCGAGCGTTACCCCACCGCCTCGATCCGCGACCTCTCCACCGATCCCATCATCCGCCTCAACGTCTTCAAAAAGGACCGCGTGCCGGTCGGCAGGACGAAGATCTCGCTCGACGACGTCGAGCACAAAAAGATTCGCGCCCGCTTCAAAGACCCGCGCATCCACTTCGCGATCAACTGCGCCGCGAGAAGCTGTCCGCCCGTGCGCGGCGAAGCGTTCACCGGCGAGCACCTCGACGCGCAGCTCGACGATCAGACGCGCGCGTTCCTCAACGGTCCGAACGGCGCACGGTTCAAGCAGGACGGCTCGACGCTCGTCATCACCACCACGAAGATCATGGACTGGTTCGGCGACGACTTCGACGCGTGGGGCGGCGGCAAGGCGGCGTTCATCCGGCGGTACGTCTCCGCCGACAAGCAGCGGCTGATCGATGCGGCGAAGAAGATCGAGATCGAGTACGACGATTACGACTGGGCGTTGAACGACTGGAAGCGCTAGCGCGCGGCCATTCGCGCGACGCGGCTCGCGTCCAACGCCGAGACTGCATCGAACTTGCACTCACGCCACGCGGTAGTTTCAGTAAGATTCGCGCGATGGCGTCCAAGGCACAGCAAAAAGAAGAGCGACTCCCGATTCCGCCGGCCAAAGACTCGGTTGCGGCGGCCGAGGTCTCGCTTTATCGAAACGTCCTGAAGATCAAGAAAGACCATCACCTGGTCAATCTCGGCATTTCCTTCTACGACGCCGAGACGACGATCCAGTGGTCCTACAACGCCGACCATTATTTTCACGCCGCCTCGACGATGAAGCTGGCGGTACTGCTCGGCGTATTCAGGCAGGTGGAACGTGGGGAGCTCGCGCTCGACGCGCCGGTGCATGTGCGGAACCGCTTCACGAGCATCGTCAACCAGGAGCCGTTCATGCTCGACCTCGGCCGCGATGCCGATCCCGACGTGTACGGCCACCTCGGCAAGACGATGTCGGTACGCGACCTCGCCTACTGGATGATCACCAAGTCGAGCAATCTCGCCACGAACCTGCTCGTCGACGTCATCAACATCAAAACCGTGCAGCTCGCGCTCGACGAGCTCGACATCGACGGCGTCCGCGTTCTGCGCGGCGTGGAAGATCAGCGTGCATTCGCGGCCGGCCTCAACAACGAGGTCACGGCGCACGGCCTCCTCAAGCTCCTGCGGCTCATCGCCGACGGCCAGGCGTATTCGCCCGCCGTCTGCGACGAGATGCTCGACATCATGCTCGACCAGCAGTACCGCAGCGGCATCCCCGCCGGACTGCCGAAAGCCGCCCGCGTGGCGCACAAGACCGGGAACATCTCGACGGTGCATCACGACGCCGGCATCGTCTACCTCGAGGACCGCAAGCCGTACGTCCTCGTCATCCTCACGCAGTTCGAGCCGGAGCACGGGCGCGGAACCGCGGTAGCGGACGTTTCGCGCGACATCTTCAATACATTGGCCGGAAGTGTTTATGAGTAGTGCTGTATCCCTCGAACAGGGACTGAAGGTCGTCGACGCGTTCGACCTCGACGACGAATTGCGCTCGATCCTCAAACCGGGCGAGATGATGCGCGACGCGCAGGGACGGCGGCATCGCCTGCCGCGCTATTTCTACGAGATCCCTTCGCGGGAAATGGCGATGAAAACGCGGCTCACGCCGCACTTTGGCGTCAACGAGTTCATCCTCAGCGACCTCAAGGAAGCCGACCGTCTGCAGGAGTTTCCGCGTTACGTCCCGTGCGCGATTCGCGTGCTGGCGTTCTACCTCGAGCAGTTCCGCACCGCCTGCGGCGCCTCGGTGCACATCGCCGTCAACGGCGGCTACCGCTCGCCGTCGCACAAGCTCGCCATTCACGCCACCCAGCACATGTGGGGCACGGCGGCCGACGTCTACCGCATCGGCACGAACATCCTCAAAACGAAGGAAGCGATCGAGAAGTACAACGAGATCGCCGAAGACCTCAGCGACGAGATCTCCGTCCTGCCGTACGGCCACGTCACCGGCAAAAATGCGGACGATCACGTGCACATCGACGTCGGCTACATCACCCTCGTCCCTCGCGAGATCAGCGAAGACCGGATGGAGCAGCCGCAGGAAAGCCGTCCCCGGTTTGCGTTCGAAGATCGCCGCCGGAAAGATCGGCGAAACCCCCTCGAACCCGCGGAGGAGTAGGCCGGGAGCGCGTCCGCCGCGGCCGTTTCCGGGGGGTCGGTGATGCCCTCGTAACCCCCTCCTCAACGCCGCGAACGCTTGAATCCGGGCCTGCCCTTTGCTTAGGCTGAGGTCGCAGCAGTCACGCAGTCCACCCAATCCGGAGTACACACAGTTGCCACCTCATAGTAGAAAAAACGAGCTCGACCGCGAGATCGCTCGATTAGGAAAAACCCGTCTCGATATGCCGGTCATCGGTATGGAGTCGGAGTTCAATGTCTGGCTCGACGAGGTGGAGATCAATCCGGAGCCGTACTGGAAGCACCCCAGCGCGTTCATCGATCAGCCACTGCTGAAGCGTGAAAAAACGTCGCTGCAGTTGCCGACCGGCGGCGCGGTGTACTTCGACCGCGGCGTCATCGAAGTCGTCACCCCCGTCATCGAGCTCGCCCCCTCCAGCACCGCGCGCATGGTGCGCAACCTGTGGGAGCAGATCGGCTTCGTCCGCGATCAGCTGACGAACTGGGGAAAGAAAACCGGCCACACGGTCCGCCTCAAGGCGTACAGCAGCCACTTCAACATCTCGTACGAGATCCCGAAATCGCAGCAGAACAAGCACCGCAACGAGAAGCTGCTCGCGTTGCTGCTCGCGCACATCCTGCCGGTGCCGATGATGCTCGTCGCTTCGAACCGCCGCTCGACCGGCGTCGGCGTCCGCCCGCGTGGCGCGCGCATCGAGGTCACGGTCGACTTTACGCCCGACCCGGGCCTGATGATCGCGGCCGCCACCCTCGTGGTCGGCATCGTGCGCGAGATCATGACCTGGCCTTCGTACGAGCTCTCGATTCTCGACGAGCTGCCGATTCCCGTGATCGCCGGCATCATCCCGGGCAAGCACACGACCCGGAAGGGCTGGCTGACGAAGGACTTCCACTACCCGCAGAGCCCCTACACGTCCGACATCAACGCCCCGCTTTGGACCACGCAGTTCGGCGACAAACGCTCGCTGCGCCAGATCGGGAAAGAAGTCGCCTGGTTTTTCCGCAAGTCGATCCGGAAGTACTCCGATCCGTTCAGCTTCCGACTGCTGTTCGCCGTCCTCGACGGACGCGCGCCGTCGATGCTGGAACTGGTCGACCGCCCGAGCGCGTACGAAGATGTCGGCCGGCTTTGCCGCTGGGGCATGGTCATCCACGAGCTGAAGAACTACGAATCGGAGATGCGCCTGCTCGCGCCGTGGCGCGAACTGAATCACGAGTCGATTGATCAGTTCGTGGTCGAACGGCAGAAAGAGCGCGAGAAACAGCAGGCGGAGATGGCGAGCGTCAGCGCGCGTGAGCCTCGCGCGCGGACTCGTTCCGTGCAGGCGCAGACGCCGCCCGCCGCCTCCGTCGAGGCGAAAGCCGTCGACGATCTGCGCGCCGAGGCGGTTGGCGGCGCGACCCGGCGCAACGCTCGTCCCAAATCGGTCCTCTCACGCCGGCGCAACGATCGCGTCGGCAAGCTCGTCCCGCGGCGTCCGTCCCAGTATGTCGATCGCCGCGGCATTCCGCTCCTCGGCGGCAACGGCGGCGCGACACCGGAAGCCGAACGGAGACGCGCCAACGACCGCCGCAAGCGGAACTACGCCGTGCCGTTCCCCGACCGGCGCCTCACCCGCTCGGCTTACGAGCAGGTCTTCCTCAAGCTCGTCTCCGGCGGCCGCCTGCGCATGGGCGACGACGTCTACACGCCCGTCGGGATGAAGGGGTGGTATCACGCCATCTTCCGCCGCGAATCGGACGGCGCCGAGAAGCTGCTCTCGATCGATCAGCTCCTCAAGAAGATGAGCGACTGGACCTGAGGGCGCCGCGCCTCGCGCGCGAGATGAATGAAGGATCGAGGTTTAGGATGAAGTCCGTTTGCGCGGACGCGTCTTCGTACTCGATCCTCAATCGGAGCTTCGCCGTTCCCAATCCTCTTTGATTGCACGCCCGGGTGAGCGGTCTTTGAGACGCGGGCGCTCGAGGATCACGGCCAGCAGGTCGGCCAGCCACCAGGCGATGTAGGTCGAAGCGGCGATCGTGAGGAACTGCGAGAGCGAGTGCAGCTCGAGCAAAAAGAAAAGCGTGACCGGGATGGCAATGCCCATCACGATCACGCCTACGATGACTCTGACTCGCGACACCGCTCGCTATTCAATCACATCAGCGCGCGTACTCCGCGGCATCGGCGATCTGAACCGGGGCGGGTGCGCTCGTGGAGTTATCGGCGATCCGGTTTTCGACGCGATTCTTGTAATCCTGCTCGAACGTCTTGACCTTCGTCACGTACTTGCGGGTCTCCTTGAAGGGAGGCACGCCGCCGAAACGCTTCACATTGCCTTCACCGGCGTTGTACGCGGCGATCATCTTCGTCTCGTTGCCATCGAAGCGGCCGTGCAGGTACTTGAGGTACTTGGTGCCGGCGGCAATATTCTGCACAGGGTTCGTGAGATCGCGAGCGCCCATCCACCGGCCGGTACGCGGCACGAGCTGCATGAGGCCGACGGCGCCGGCGCCTGAGCGCGCGGTCGGTTTGAACTTCGACTCCGCCTGAACCACGGCCGCGACGAGCTCGGGCCGGATATTGTGTTTTTTCGCCTCGTTGTAGATGACCGCGCCGAACGGAACTTCCTTCTTGAAAAAGTCCTCGCGGGCTTTCTCGGAAACGACTTCCGCCATCTGCTTCGGCGCGTTCGCGACTGCATCGAGCGGCGAGGTCGCGGCGGCTTCAACACCACCGACAGCGGCCTCGACGCCACCAGCCACCTGCTTCGCGATCGAGCGGGCAGCCTTCAGGTCGCGCGCAAATTCGGTATCGAGCGCGGCGGAAGCGCCCGAGACTTTCGAGCCCTTTGCCGAACCGGCGGTGTCGTTCTGGAGCATCTTCATCGGGGCGCCGATCCCGCCCAGAGCGAGCGACGCACCGAGAGCCCAGGTCGCGTATTTCTTCTTCAAACCGTGCAGCCGGCGCGGGCGTACGGCCTCGACTTCGCGCCTCAGCTGCGAGCGGTCGAAGTTGTCGAGAAAACGCTCCTGGTACGGCCTTTTCGTCTTCAGCTCCGCCATGATCTGGTCTCCTTCATTCTGCTTCGTAAACACTTATTTGCAAGCGTGAGACCACTTTAAATGGCTGAGCTGCCGAGGGTTAACTGCTGATTTGGCACGATTTCGGTCTCGACGTAGAATCCGCTCCGCTATGCGAAACCGAGCTTCGATTCTTCTGGCGGGATTCCTCCTCGCCGCTCCTCTCGGGGCGGAGGAGCCGGATGCACCGTGGCTTGGGCAGCCGCTGATGGGGTGCCCTGAGATCGCTTCGACCGCCATTCCTCCGCAGCCCGACGCGGATCCGCTGTTCACGCGGATGCTGAAATACGCGCAGGTCGCGGTGAAGCATCGCGTCAACGGTCTGGCCAGCTATTACTCATCGTTCTTCGACGGCCGCAAAACGGCGAACGGGGAGACATTCCGCAACAGCCTCTTCTCGGCAGCCCATCTGACGCTGCCGCTGGGCACCTGGGTGGAAGTGAAGTCGCGCGCGACCGGCCGCAAGCTGCGCCTGCGCGTCAACGACCGCGGCCCCTACGCGAAGAAGTTCTGCCTCGATCTCTCCCAGGCCGCCGCCCGCTTCCTTGGCGTCGACAGATCGCCCGACCGCTTCGTCGAGGTGCGCATCATCGCCCTCCCCGGCGAGGAGCCGTTGCCCGAGGGCGTCGACTTCGCAGCGCTGGAAAGCAAAGCCGGCGGAGCGAGCGCCGCGGCCGCAACGTCCATGAGCGCGCAGTAAGTAGAAGGCTTTCGGCCGCCTTGATCCTGCCTCGGCGGGCTAAGAGCCCGCCGCTCCACCAAAGAGTCAGTGTGAGCGTCGCGGAGCGGCAGCGTGCGCGATGTTTTAGTGGAGCGGCGGGCTCTCAGCCCGCCGGATTCTCGCGACAATGCGCTCCCGCCAAGCCAGGCCTCAGCCGGGGATGGTGAGACAGAACGTGCTGCCCTCACCGAACTTCGATTCGACGGTCAGCTCGCCGCCCTGCGCTTCGACCAGGCGCTTGGCGAGATAGAGACCGTATCCGGGCCCGCCGCCGCGCGGCTTATCGAGCTTGCTCATCCCGCCGAGCTCGAACACCTGATTGATGTAGCGGGGATCGATGCCGATGCCGTTGTCGCGCACGCAGACGCGCAGTCCGTTCGCTTCGCCGCTGCAATCGATCGCGATCTCGCGCTCACCTTTCGGGCGGTCGGTGAAAAAGAGCGCGTTCGCCATCAGCGCGCCGAGTGCCTCGCGCATTTTTTCCGGATCGACATTCACCACCGGAAGATCGGGCGGCACATCGACGCGCACGCCGCCTTCCTCGATCTGGAAGTTGTACTTGAGGATGACCTCCTCGACGATCTCGCGCAACGGCGTCGGCTTGCGCGCGCTCGGACGGGCGAGCAGCTTCACCATGTGCGACATCTCATCGAGCACGCGCTTCATGTACTGCGCGCTCGAGCGGATGCGCCGCAGAAAGTCCTGCCCTTCTTCGTCCAGCTTGTCGAGGTAGTCGCTGAGGAGAAGATCGCTGAATCCGTCGACCGCAAAGATGGGCGATTTCAGATCGTGCGACAGCACACTGAAGAATCGGACGAACTCCTCGTGCGTGACGGGCCTCTCTGCCGCGGGGGTCTGTTCCAACGCTTCGATGACGACACCTCCAAACGGCTGCGTAGCTGCAACGGTCGTACCGGGGTGAAGCGCTGCGTTCGTTTGTCTTTTATTTGCGGCGGAACGCCGCGATCTGCCCGTCGCCGACGATTTCCGCCGTCCCGTCGGCAGCGATCACGAGCGCGGTCCGGGCCGGAATGCCGAGGCCGAGCGTCACGTCGGGCAGCGACATGAGCCGCCGCAGCGCGGTGTCGTTCGACGGATCGAACGACGTATCGATGACGGTGTTGGCCAGCCAGCCGAACGCCGGCAGCGCGCTCGCGGTGCCGCGCATATCGCGCGCGTGCGTGCCGAAACATGACGCCGCCGCGCCGATGGCCGCGACGACCGTTCCGCCGACTGCCGCATCGCGCAGCGCCAGCTCAGCAGGCGACTCCCGCAGCGTCTCGAGGAGGTTGTTCGTCACGCCGCCTCCGAGGTAGGCGAGACCGGCCGTCGTGATCGTGTTGAGGCTCTTCTGGCGCCTCACATCGCGGCCGCGATAGATGGGCACGTTCACCACCTCGAACGACGGATCGATGCCGCGCAGGTAGGTGCCGAAATGGCTCGCGTACTCGGCCGAACCGGAGGCGGTCGGCAGAAACGCGACGGTGCGGCGCTCGGGGTAGACGCGCGACAAGAGCAGCTCGTCGATCTCGCGTGTCTCGCCGAACGAAAACTCGCCGCCCCCGATGAGCACGAGCGTGGTAACCGGAGTGGCCAGAGTGACCGACAGCTTCATTTCTTCCTCACGAACAGCGGCTGAGTCCACGCCGCTTTTCCATTCGAATCGATGACTTTCGCCCGCACGTAGCCTTCGTCGCCCCGAATCGCGTACGCGGCGGTCAATCCCTGCGTTTCCTGCAACAAGCGTCCCTCACGGCCGATGAACTGCACGCGGTAGCGCGCGCCGTAGCGCTCGCGGACTTTGAGCGTGATCGACGCGGCCGTGGCGGTGTACTCCTCGAGCTCAGGACCCATCGACGCGTAAAAGTCGCCGGATCGCAGCGCGGCGAGAATCGACTTCGCGTCGCGTGTCTCTGCGCGCACCCAGACCCACGCACGGCCCGGCGGCACCGACTCGGTGTCCAGCGGCTTCGCGAGATGGTGCATGTCGTCGACCGCCACGCCCCACACCCGCTTGTTCGCGGTGAGCAGTTGGTCCCACATCGATTCGACCGACGGCGGACCTTGCGCGTTGACGAACGGGTGTCCGCTCGCGATCTCGAGCATCCACGTCCCGTTCAACTGCAACAACTCCTCGGCGGCGAAGGCCCAGCCAAAGTTCGGATGATTCACCAGCGCGAGTCCGCCGGCCGCCCGCACCGCGTCGAGATTGCGCTGCAGCACCTCGACCACATTCGCGCCGCCCTGAGGCGTCACGACGCGCGTCAGGCCGATCGCGTTCACATGCAGCGGCCGTTTCGGCAGGCGATCGGTGACCTCTTCGCCGTCGATGAGCAGCAGCGGTGCTTTGGCGATCTTCGTGATCTCGTCGTGATCGGTGATCACGAGAAAGTCGTAACCGTGCTCCGCGTACCACCGCGCGACCGTCTCCGGGCTCGAATCGCCGTCGGATTCCGACGTATGCGTATGCAGATTCCCCTTCAGCCATGCGGCCTGCGCGACCGGAACGACGGCGAGAAACAACCCTAGAAAAAGCGCGACGCGTCGCATGGGAGCATCTTACGAGCTTCCCTCTCGGAGTGCGGCGAACCGCGGGAACGCTCGAAACAGAAACGCCGCCTCGACTCGAGGCGGCGTTTGTTCGATTCGCTGAAATGATTGGTTATCGCGAGGCGCGCCAGACTTTCTCGATCATGGCGCCCATGTCGGACGGCGCTTTCACGACGTGAATGCCGGCCGCTTCGAGCGCTTTCATCTTCTCTTCGGCCGTCCCCTGGCCGCCGCTGATGATCGCGCCGGCGTGACCCATGCGCCGTCCCGGAGGTGCGGTCTGGCCGGCGATGAACGCGACCACCGGCTTGGTGACATTCGCTTTCACCCACGCCGCCGCATCTTCTTCGGCGCTGCCGCCGATCTCACCGATCATGATGATCGCCTCGGTGGCCGGATCCGCTTCGAACGCCGCGAGGCAATCGATGAAGTTCGTGCCCGGCAGCGGATCGCCGCCGATGCCGACCGCGGTCGACTGCCCGATCGTGCGCGTCTGGCCCACTGCTTCATAAGTCAGCGTTCCGGAGCGGGAGACGATGCCGATGGGACCCGGCTTGTGAATGTGACCCGGCATGATGCCGATCTTCGCCTGGCCCGGCGTGATGATGCCGGGGCAGTTCGGACCGATGAGGCGCGACGGCGACTGACCTTCGGCCACCCGGCGCGCGTTCGTCTTCCGGAGGAAATCGTGCGCGCGGATCATGTCGGTCACCGGAATGCCTTCCGTGATGCAGACGATCAGCTCCACGCCCGCATCGGCCGCTTCCATGATCGCGTCGGCCGCGAACGGCGGCGGCACGAAAATCAGCGAGCAGTTCGTGCCCGCCTTCTCGCGTGCTTCGACGACGGTGTTGAAAACCGGGAAGCCTTCGTGCGTCGTGCCGCCCTTGCCGGGAGTCACGCCGCCGACCACCTGCGTCCCGTAATCACGGCAGCCGATCGCGTGGAACGTCCCCTCGCGGCCGGTGATGCCCTGAACGATGACCTTCGTGTTTTTGTCGACCCAGATCGCCATTACTGTTGCCCCTTCGCCGCGGCGACGACCTTCTCCGCCGCATCCCACATCGCGTCCGCGGTAATGAGAGGAAGTCCCGATTCCGCGAGGATCTTCTTCCCGAGCTCGACGTTCGTCCCTTCGAGACGCACGACCACCGGCACGGGCAGTCCGACTTCCCGCGACGCGCTCACCACGCCCTCGGCGATGCGATCGCCGCGCATGATGCCGCCGAAGATGTTGATGAGAATCGCCTTCACGTTCTTGTCGCTGAGGATGATGCGGAACGCGTTCTTCACCTGCTCCGCGCTCGCACCGCCGCCGACGTCGAGGAAGTTCGCTGGCTCACCGCCCGCGAGCTTGATGATGTCCATCGTGGCCATCGCCAGTCCGGCGCCGTTGACCATGCAGCCGACGTTGCCGTCGAGCTTGATGTAGTTCAGGCCGAACTGCGACGCCTCGACTTCGAGCGGATCTTCTTCGTGCAGATCGCGCATCTCCGCAAAGTCCTTGTGGCGGAACATCGCGTTGTCGTCGAAGGTCATCTTCGCGTCGAGCGCGAGGACGTTGCCTTCTTTGGTCACGAGGAGAGGATTGATCTCGACGAGCGACGCATCGGTCTCGACGTACGCGCGGAAGAGTTTCTGCGCGAAGGAAACGCACTGCTTGTACGCCTCGCCCGTGAGGCCGAGGGCGTTCGCCAGGCCGCGGGCCTGGAACGGCTGCACGCCGAGGACCGTATCAACCGGCTCGCGGTAGATCGCGCTCGGATCGTGTGCGGCGACTTCTTCGATGTCCATGCCGCCCTGTGCGGACGCCATGATCACGTTCATGCCGCTGCGCCGATCGAGCGTGATGCTGAGGTAGAGCTCTTTATCGATGTTGAGCGCTTCCTCGATCAGCACCTTGCGCACGACCTGACCGGCGGGGCCGGTCTGATGCGTGACGAGGTTCATGCCGATGATCTGCTTCGCCAGCGCAACCGCGTCTTCCGGGTCTTTGGCGAGCTTCACGCCGCCGCCCTTGCCGCGGCCGCCCGCGTGGATCTGCGCCTTCACGACGACGCGACCCCCGAGCTCGGTCGCAGCCTGCCGTGCGTCTTCCGGGTTCTCAACTAGGATGCCGCGGGGCGTCGGAACACCGTACCGCCGCAGGATCTCTTTGGCCTGATATTCGTGGACTTTCATAGCGGCGCGGGTTGTATCACAGGCGTTGGGCTTTAGGCGTTAGGCGTTTGGGGTCTGCCGGGCGGACACCTCGCCGTTTTAGTGGAGCGGCGGGCGCTCCACCAGACGCTTTTGCTACGGCGTGGCCGTCAGCGCCTCGTTCAACACTCGCTGCAGACGGAGGCCGCCGCGCAGCAGGCGCTCGTAGACGACGACAATGTTGCGTTGCGCGTAGTCGGCGCCGATGCGGCCGTTACCGATGTCGTACGCGTTGTGGACTGCCGCGTAATGCGACTCGTTGATCCAGTCGACGGCGTTGCCGCTCTGCAGCTCGGCGACCGGGCGGCCGCGCATCTCCACCTCGAGCAGGTAGTCGACGTATTCGTCGACGGTCTCCTTTCCCCACTCGATCAGCATGCTGTCCCACATGCTGTGCAGATTCGTCTCGATGCCGAGGTAGCGGAGCTTCACGGAATTGCCGCCGCGGTCCGGCTCCATCTGCCCCGTCTCCTCGTTCTTCACCATCCCGCCGGCCGCGTGCATCGGCTGATGGATGTCGCCGACGAAATGCACCACGTAGACGAGCGCCTCACGCCGCGCCTCGCGGGTCTGCTTGCGATCGCGGAGGATCGCGAGATTCTTCTCGATCGCGGCCACGATGCAGTTGTCTTCCTTGCAGTCGCGCTCGCGCACGAACGTCGTCTCTTCGTTCGGGATGTTGCTGTAGTGCCACGCGCCGGTATTGGTCGTCCGCACCTTGCGCGTTTCTTCGCCGCGCCAGTCGTCGGGCAGCGAGGCGATGTCGCGCAGCGGCGCGTTGTAATTGAGGTCGCGCACCACCGCCGCCGCGGCGGGTGAGAGCCCGCGCTCGGCGATCTCGGCCACCACCGAGTGGCCTTTCGCGCCCCAGGCAAACAGCGGCGTCGGCAGAAAGGAGAGGAGGGCGAGACAGCGGACGATGCGCATGGCGGGCATACTACTGTCAGCTATGCGCGAAGGCGACATCCTCACCATCGAAGCGACCGAGCTCGTCGCAGGCGGCGACGCGCTCGCGCGCATCGACGGCTTTCCGATTTTCGCGATGAACGTCTTTCCCGGCGACGTCGCGCGCGTCCGCCTCTACGAAGTGAAGAAAGGCTTCGCAAAAGCCGACCTGGTGGAGCTCGTGACGCCGAGTGCCTGGCGCCGAGCCGAGCCCTGTCCCGTGGCCCATGAATGCGGCGGCTGCAACTGGACCGCGTACCGCCTCGACAAACAGCTCGAAGCGAAACGGCGGATCCTCATTGAATCGCTGCGGCGCATCGGCAAGTTCGACGTCGCGGCGCTGCCGGAGATCAGCGTCCATCCCTCGCCGCTCAACTATCGTCTCCGCTCGCGCCTCCACCATGACGGCAACGCGACCGGCTTTTACGCGATGCGGTCGAATCGCGTCGTGCCGCTGGTCGAAGAATGCGAAGTGGTCGGCGTCGAGACTGCCCGCCGTTTCGGCCGAAACAGCGACGCCGTCCCGCCGCCGGACGACCTTTGGGAGCTCTCCGGCGCGCTCGTTTCGGGCGACCGCGACATCACGATCTCCGTCGACGATTACCGCTGGCGCCTCAACACACGCGCGTTTTTTCAGGTCAACCGCCATCTCCTCGGCACGATGCTGCGGCTCGTCTCCGCGCATGCCGCGCGCGTCAAGAACAGAAAGTCGGCGGTCGATCTCTACGGCGGCGTCGGCTTCTTCACGCTCCCCATCGCCCGCGTCGTCGAGCGCGTGACGATGATCGAAGGCTCGCCGGTCTCGGTGCGCTACGCGCGGAAGAACGTGCCGCGCAACGTGAAAGTCATCGACGCGCCGGTCGAGCGCGAGATCGCACGGCTCGCACCGGCCGACTTTGTGTTTCTCGATCCGCCGCGCGCAGGCGCGAAGCGGGAGGTCATCACCGCCGTGGCGGAGCGGACGAAAGAAGTCATTGCGTACCTCTCCTGCGATCCCGTAACCTTTGCGCGTGACGCGGGCCGGCTGACCGCGTCCGGCTGGCGTCTCTCCACGCTCGACCTCCTCGACCTGTTCCCCAATACTCATCACGTCGAGACGCTCTCCTCGTTCGAGCGTGCGCAATGACCAACCTGATCGGCGTCGCACCGACGTCCCTGCCGCACTCCCACTACTCGCCCTCATCGCCGGACTGGCGCTCGCGCCACTGCTGGTAAACCCACGATTCACGATCGTCGGAATCCTCACGATTTTCATCGCGTGCTGCGCGATACGGCACCGCGTCGCCGCACCGCACTCGGCAATTCTTTTTCTCGCCGCCGGCCTCGCGCTCGCGCTGCAGTTGCAGCAGCGCGACGCGCGTGAGCGCGAGGCGTTCGCGCGTCTCGAGCCCGACCGCTTCACGACGATCCAAGTGCCGCTCGAGCGCGACTGGGCCGAGCGAGACGGATCGTTCGTCCTGCGCGCGTCGCGGTTCACGGCGAACGGCAACGCCTTCCGCACGCCGATCGCCGTCTACACACGCTTCGAGCCGCCGAACGTGGCTATGGAAGCCACGCTGCGTGCGGAAGGATTTCTCCGCCTGAACGATCGCGGCGAGTACAGCGTCGGCATCAAGGCGCCGTCGCTGCTCTCGTACGAAGGCGAGCTGCCGCGATGGCATCCGCGCGCCTGGAACCGAATGCTGGCGAACCGGCTCGAACGCCACGCGGAGCGATACGCCGAAGAAGTCGCCCTGGCGCAGGCGCTCCTCCTCGGCCGCGGCGAGCGGCTGACAGACGAGATGCGCGAAAGCTTCCGCCGCGGCGGCACGTATCACCTGCTCGTCTTTTCGGGGTTGCAGATCGCGTTTGCCGCGACGTTGCTGGCGTTGCTGCTGCGCTGGTTCCACGCTCCGCGCGCGTCGGACTGGCTGCTGCTCGGTTTCGCCGTGCTCGCGCCGCTCTTCATCGGCCCGACCGCCTCGGTTTCGCGCGCCAGCGCCGGCATCGGGCTGTACGCGCTCGCGCGGATTTTCCGGCGGCCGACCTCGCTCGAAAATCTCTGGTGTGTCGCCGCGCTGCTGCGCCTCATCGCCGAGCCGCGCGATCTCACCGACGCTTCGTTTCATCTCACCTACGCCGGCGCCGGTGCGTTGCTCTTCATCGGCAACAAACTCGCGACACGAAAGACGTGGATTGCCCACGCGCTCTCCGCCGAGATCGCGATTGCGCCGCTGACGCTCTTTCACTTTCACCAGTACGCGCTCGGCGGCACGCTGCTGACGTTCGTGATGGCGCCGCTCGTTTTCGTGATGCTCGGCGCGTCGCTCATCGCCTGCGCCTTTGCCCCTGCGCTCGAAGCGATCCGCTGGCTGCACCGCGCCTGCACGACACTCAACGCGTTCGGCTTCTCCGGCTACTTTGCGTCGCCGCCAGCCGGCGTGCTCGTCGCGTGTGCGTTCGCGTCGCTCCTCGCGCTCGCGTTGCTGCGCGCTCGTGGACGCGCGATCGCGCTTGCATTCGTGCTGCTCGTG
>DASVUA010000290.1:0-2474 GCA_036387295.1 Thermoanaerobaculia bacterium
GATGTTCGCGCCGCCGATGCCGGCGACGACGCGCGAGATGAAGAGCAGAGTCAGGCTGCGTGTGAACGCAAACAGCAGATAGCCGGTCGTGCTCGCCGTGAGGCTGATGAGCAGCACCGGCCGCCGGCCCACCCGATCCGAAAGCCTCCCCCACACCGGCGCAAAGAAGAACTGCATGATCGAGTAAATCCCGACCACCGCCCCCACCATCACCCCGCTCGCTCCATACTCCCGCGCATAAAACGAGAGAAACGGAATCACCATCCCGAACCCGATCAGGTCGATGAAGACGGTGAGAAACAGGACGAAGAGAGAGGCACGACGCATGTTCGCGGCGCGGAGTCTAACGTGTTCCCACGATCGCTCCCGCGACTGCGACTCCCAGCAGGCAAACACTCACACCGATGAAGCGCGAGATCAGTTTGGAGCGCGGCGGCAGCGCCACCGCTTCGAACCCGGCGTGTAGAAAGCGGCGGCTCTGCCGCCGCACTCCAAACTGAACTCGGGTTTCGCCTGTCGCAAGGGCCGCCGTGAATGTGGAGTGCGGCGGCGCCAGTCGCCGGTGCCTCTTTCCGCGAAGCCGCCGGGGTCGCCGCTAGGATTTCGTCACCGGTGTGTGCGGCGCATTGCGAACGCCTTCGGTGGCGACGCCGAATCGCGCAAACGCCGCGCGGGCGCAACAGCGCGGGGCGGCTCAGCGACGCGAGCTAGACGGACGCGCTGGACTCAGATCCTCTCGTTCAACCTATAAAGAACGGCAAGGGAACGAGGCGACTGAATGATCCGTCGCCATTCATGGCCAACCAGAACATGATCGATCGCGAACGGCCAACGGGTCCACCGCGAAAGATTCGAAGGAAAACACCCAACTTCTCTCGACGATAAGGGTTTTCGATGTCCCGCCGACAATTTCCGCGTAACAACCCGCCACCCTCTTCGTTCCCCCATCACTGATTGGCGAGTGAGCATACGCCGCTTGCGGCAGCGCGACTCGTTATGGCGATCCTGTGTCTCAAGTCTCTCCTCGTATCGTTCAGCCTCCTCAATGAGAGCCAACAGCCGATCTCCCGCTACGTTGTTCTCGACCTGAGCGAGCGCAGAGATTGGGGAAAAAGGAACGTGTCATGTCGACGAGACACGGCGGTTCATCCCAGAAGGACGCTTTCGCGGTGCACGAAAATCCTGTCGGCAACGGACGGCGAGAGACCAACGTCTGGTGAAGACTTGCGGCAACACAATACACGCAGAAAAAGAAGCCACACGTTCCCTCTCGCCATGTCATTGCCTGCGGTTGGGAAACCCAAATACGTCCGTTCGTGAAGTAGATGTAATAGCGAGAACGTCCTTCTGGGTCTCATGCTCCAGTCGGTCGTTCGTGATATCGAGTTCTGGTCTCGGAAAGCAAGAAGGTCTGATCCCGCTCCGACGACTTAGCGGCGCAGCTTGGCAGCCGGATGCGTGGTGGCGTGGATCTCCTTGAGGTGGCGGATCGAGACCTTTGTGTAGAACTGCGTCGTCTCGATCGAGGCGTGACCGAGCATCTCCAGCACGTACCCGATGTCGGCGCCGCGTTCGAGCATCAGCGTGGCCACCGAGTGGCAGAAGATGTGACACGACGCAGGCCTGCCGATGTTCGCCGCGTCGACCTAGTTCGCGACCACCGCGTGAGCAGGTCGGGTGAGAACGGCGGGCGGGTCTAAGCGACGAACATGAAGCCGTCGTCCGGCTCGCTCGCGAGCTGCGGGCGCGCTTCGTCGCGGTACTGTTGCAGGCACGCGAGAGCGCGATCGCCGATCGGCACGACGCGATCTTCTTGCGTTGCCTCACCGGATCATGACGACGCCGCGCTCGTGATCGGCGTCGTAGAGTGCTGCACAACGAAATCGCCAAGGCCTCCACCGCCCCATCCGCCTTGACGAGCTCGCTGTGCAGCACTGGTGCGTTGTGTAGCAACGGCCGCAAGAGCGACTGTCGCTCCGGCCGAAGAGCTTCATCGATGTGGGGTTTCAATACAGAAGCTCCGGAGTCCTGAGCGGATCGCTGCCGTCGTCCGTCGCGATACCGATCCCCAAGTGCGGCGAACGACGATCATCAAGGAGGCTCGGGCGGTGGAGGCCTTGACGATCGTCGTTGCGGCACTATTCGCCGCACGCGGCGGATGACGGAACGATGTGCGGCGATCTCGCGCGGGGCGGGCGGGGAGCGTTCTTCCTTGCGCTCAGCCGCGCGAGCCGAGAAGACGCCTACGTGCTGGCGAGCTAACGACAATTGGTTAGGCTGCAGCGCGCGACGGCGCGCGAAAGCTCGAGGGCGGTGCATGTGCGGCCGCGACGAACCATGTCCGCCCAAGATCCGGCTAGCTGCCGCGCTCCGCAGCGGTTGCAAGTGCGAGCTCGCGCGACACGCGCGGGCGGCAGCGTGCGTAGCCAAAAAGCGGCGGTCACGTCGGCACAGCCGCATCTCGGGCGGCACCA
>DASVUA010000291.1:0-2771 GCA_036387295.1 Thermoanaerobaculia bacterium
ACCCGCCGAACACCGCATTTCGAGGCTTCGGCGGTCCGCAGGGTGTGGCGAACATCGAGAACATCCTCGAAGAAATTGCCGCATATCTGAAGCGCGACGCGCTCGACGTCCGCCGCGCGAACTGCTACGGCATCGAAACGCGCAATACCACGCCGTACGAGCAGGTCGTCGCGAACAACACACTCCCGCGGCTCTTTGCCGAGCTCGAAGAGCGCTGCGACTATCGCGCACGGATGGAGGCGGTCCGCGCGTTCAATGATTCGTCGGTGATGCATCTCAAAGGCCTGGCAATGACGGCTGTCAAATTCGGGATTTCGTTCAATACGAAGTTCCTCAATCAGGCCAATGCGCTGGTCAATATTTATCTCGACGGCAGCGTGCAGGTCTCGACCGGCGCGACGGAGATGGGGCAGGGCGTCCATACGAAGATCCGCCAGCTCGTGGCCGACGAATTACGCGTGCCGATCGAGCGGGTCGTGGTGATGCAGACCTCGACCGAGAAGAACAACAACACATCTGCCACGGCCGCGTCGAGCGCCGCCGACCTCAATGGCAGCGCGGCGGTCGACGCGTGTCATCGTATCCGAGCCCGCCTGGATGAAGTGCAGCGCCAGCATGGCGGCCTTCTGACGTGGGAACAACTGGTCAAGCTCGCCTATCAGGAGCGCGTCTCGCTTGGCGAGCGGGGGTTCTATGCGACGCCGCGGCTCGACTGGAACTGGACCAGCGGGCGCGGCACGCCGTTCCTCTACTTCACGATGGGCACGGCCTGTTCCGAGGTGCTGATCGACCGGTTCACCGGCGAGCTCACGGTGTCGCGGAGCGACGTGCTGATGGACATCGGCCGTCCGATCAACCCCGGCGTCGATCGCGGCCAGCTCGTCGGCGCCTTCATTCAGGGGATGGGGTGGGTGACGACGGAAGACCTGCGCTACGCGGCGAGCGGCGAACTGCTGTCGCACTCGCCCACCACGTACAAGATCCCGAACATCAACGACCTCCCTGCCGAGTTTCATCTCGACTGGATCGAGCACGACAATCCGGTCAATGTCGCCGGGAGCAAGGCCGTCGGGGAGCCGCCGCTGTTGATGGCGATCTCGGTCTGGTGCGCCGTCAAGCACGCGTTGGGATTCGTCTCCAATGGCGAGCTGGCGAAAGTGAAATTGCCGGCGACCAACGAAGAGATCCTGTCGCGACTGACCGCGTATGCGCGCAGGGCGGCGGCGGTCGGATGAGTGAAGCGGCGTTCGAGTGACTATGAATTACACCGTACAAGAGTGGCTCAATCTCGCGTTCCGGTGGACGCACGTCTTCTCCGCCATCATGTGGGTCGGCGCAACGTATTACTTCACCTGGCTCGACCGGCGCTTCCATACCAGCGACCCCGATCAGGTGTGGATGGTCCACAGCGGCGGCTTTTACGTCGTCAATAAAACCAGCAAGCCGTCACCGTCGCATACGCTGCACTGGTTCAAATGGGAAGCGGCCATGACGTGGCTCAGCGGCTTTCCGCTCCTGATCCTCGTTTATTACGTCGGCGGCCTCTTGGTGGACGGCGAGCCGGGCAAACCCGACTTCAATACCGCGGCAATGATCGGCATCGGCTCGATCATCGCCGGCTGGCTGGTTTACGACCTCTTGTGGCTCTCGCCGCTGGCCAAAATCGAGCCGCTGGCCATTGTGGTGTCGTTCGGCCTCATCGTCGCGCTGGCGTGGTCGCTGCCGCAGGTGATGAGCAATCGCGCCGCTTTCCTGCACGTCGGCGCGGTGCTCGGGACGAACATGACGGCGAACGTCTGGATGCGCATTCTCCCCGCGCAACGGAAGATGGTCGCGGCGGTGCGGGAAGGACGCGAGCCCGATCAGAAACTGGCGGACCGCGCCAAGTTCCGCTCCAGGCACAACACCTACATGGTCGTTCCGGTCGTGATGATCATGATCAGCAATCACTTCCCGACCACCACGTTCGGCCACGCGCACAACTGGCTCGTCCTGTCGGTGCTGACCCTCGTCGGCTGGGGCGTCGCGCACGTGATCCGGAAGCAGTAATCAAACAGTTACCCGTTGCCAGTTGCCCGTGCCCGGGCTTTATGGCCTGGGCGATAACGCCGGGGCAACAGGCAACGGGCAACGCACTCGCAACCATATGAAAACCACACTCACGCAAAACGACGTCTCCACTCTGGCCGCGCCGCTCGATGCGGCGCTCGTGCAGTTCACGCGGCGGTTCCCCGGCAGCGCGGGGGAGCGGCAGCCGGTGCATACGGTGTATGGCGGCGCGCATCTGTTCAAGCACGACACGACGCGCAAGCTCGGGCAGAAGGCGGCGAGCATTCTCGAAGAGCATGGGCGCGATCCGTTCACGTTTTCGCGTGCGATCGGCGTCGACGATTCGCGCGCGGAAACGGTCTGGCAGCGCGTTTCCGAAAAGCTGGCGTCCGAACCGGTCGAAGATTTTCGGGTCGATTTCGAGGACGGATACGGCAATCGTCCTGACGACGAGGAAGACCGGCAGGCGGAGATCGTCGCGCGCGAGCTCGCGAAGGGGATGCACGACAACGCGCTGCCTCCGTTCATCGGCATCCGGATCAAGCCGTTCACGCAGGAGCTGACGCGCCGCGGCCTGCGGACGATGGACATCGTGCTCAGCACGCTGCTCGCCGAGACCGGCGCGCTGCCGGCGAACTTCGTCGTGACGCTGCCGAAGATCCAGTTGCCCGAACAGGTGACGTTGCTCGCCGATGTCTTCGACGCGATGGAGCCGCGCCTCG
>DASVUA010000292.1:0-7326 GCA_036387295.1 Thermoanaerobaculia bacterium
TCTTTCGGAAGAAGCGGCGGACGATCTCTCCGTCACCCGATTGGCGGAAGTGGCGGGCATCCATCCGGTGTATCTCTCGGCGACGTTCCGGCGTTTCTTCGGCGTCTCGATCAGCACGTACGCACGGCAGCGGCGCGCCGAGCGAGCACGGCACCTGCTCGCCACCTCGGCTCTTCCTCTCGCGGAAGTAGCACTCGCGTGCGGCTACGCGGATCAGAGTCATTTCTCGCGAGCTTTCAAGTCGGCGTTCGGCATCACTCCCGCGGCGTATCGTCGCGGCCGTATCTGCTGAGGTGACCTTCACTCCAGGCAAAAACCTTCGATTCGTTCAAGAACGAACGAGCCGTTCCGTGATCTCCTCGCGACATGCTCATCGCTCTCGTTCTCGCAGTCACTCTCGACGCGTTCCTGCCGAGCGCTGACATCAACGGCGGGATTCTCATCGCCGACCGGGGCGCAGTCGTGTACGAACGCGCCTCGGGATTCGCCGACCTCGCGCGGCGCGTGCCGAACACGCTCGATACACCCTTTCAAACAGCGTCGGTCGCGAAGACGCTCACCTCCACGGCCATTCTTCAGCTTCGCGACCGCCGGAAACTCGAGCTCGATCAGCCGGTACGCCGGTACCTTCCCGAGTTTCCATTCGAAGCGATCACGCTGCGTCATCTGCTCTCCCACACTTCCGGACTTCCTGACCTCGAGCTCTACGAAGCCGCCGTGCAGAAGGATCCGGCTCGCGTCATCCGCAATGCGGACGTGATCCCCGCGCTCCGCGCCTGGCCACGGCCGCTCGAGTTCAAGCCGGGCGATCAGTTCAGTTACGGCAACACCAACTACATGCTGCTCGCGCTCGTCATCGAGCGGGTGAGCGGGCAAACGTACTCCGAATACCTGGAGCGTCACGTGTTTCGTCCGGCCGGAATGCGTGACAGCTTCGTCGGCGACGCCGCGCACGAAAAGCAGCTCGCGCGCGCCGCGAAGAATCATCTGCTGCCGACCATGTACACGACCGAGCCGGTCGACGTCGACTCGCTCGACCTCCGCGACGAGCGGAAGATGCGGCGCATTCGATACGAGACACGGAACCTCGGCGCAACCGTCGGCGATCAAAACGTGTTCAGCACACTTCGCGATCTCTACCGCTTCGACCAGGCATTGAGGAGCGGCCGCCTTCTGACGAAGCGTTCACTGGACGAGGCATCCACCCCAGTTAAGCTGAACGACGGCACGACGTACTTTGACGCAGACGTCACCGTCGCGTACGGCCTGCGCTGCTCGTATGGACTGGGATGGGAGCTCTGTGACGATCCGGCAGTTGGGAAGCTGATGAATCACAGTGGCTACAACCGCGGAATCGCGACGTTCTTCTACCGCAACCTTTCTAAGAATCAGACCGTGATTGCCTTCGACAACACGGACGGAAATTCTCTCGCGCAAAAGGTAGCGTCGGCGGTGGACATTCTCAATGGCAAGGAGCCGCAGGCGGCGATCGACAGCCGTCTCTCGCTGACGCGTGAATTCGGCGCCACGCTCGTCGCGCAAGGCGCGGCTGCCGCGCTCATTCGCCTGAACGAAATGCGTGCGCAAACCGACAAGTACACCGGAACGCAGCGCGGGATGAACATCCTCGGCTACGACCTCCTGCACAACGGCCATACCGCGCTGGCGCTCGAGCCGTTCCGCATCAACCTGATCCTCCACCCCGACGACGCGAACGTCTACGACAGCTACGGCGATGCACTCGCGGCAAATGGCGACGCGGCGGGGGCCATGGCGATGTACAGGAAAGCGGTTTCGCTCGACCCCAACAACAAAGACAGCCGCCGCAAGCTTCAGGAACTGGAAAGCGCAGCGCCGAAGTGAGGCGCCGCGGCGCATTCCGTTTTGAGTGCGGCGGCAAAGCCGCCGCTTTCACTCGCGCGAGCCGCAGCTCGCGCTGCGGCAGGAACAGCGGCGACTCGCGTCGCCGCACTCCAAACTAAGTCGCACGCAGATGAATATGAAGTGCACCAACCTCAGTCGCCGCACTCAGATCGACCCCAATCCTCGCCTCAACGGCTCCTCTCATGAAGAAACGTGATCAGCGAATCCACGTCGGGCAAGCGATTGAAGCTCGACATCGGTTCGTCGAGGTGCAGGCGGTCGAGCAGCATCAGGACGATCTCTACGCGATCGACCGAATCGGCGCCGAGGTCCTTCAGGTGTTTGTCCGTTGCGATCTCGTTCGGCGCGAGCGACGGAAGGACGACCGCGATCACTTCGCGCACCGTCCGCTCGATGCTGTCTCTCTTCATTTCAGATGCCGGCATTCGTGAGCTCCGATCGAATCTGCAGCGTACTGACGAGCACGAGGCGCTGGCGTGCGACGTCTCTCATGACGACATTGAACGTCTCTTCGCGAGAATCGTCGCGCCGGCGCCAGACGCGGATTTCGAGTCGAAGCGTCGTGTCGACTTCGGTGTTCGCGACATAACAGATCTGCCGGTCGCGCACCACGCGATTGACGAACGAATCGACATCTCGGCCGAGGTGCTTCCAGAGCTTCAGCAGTGCACTGTCGACGATTGACGCGAACGACGCAAAGAACACCAGCCCCACACCATTGAGGTCGCGCGCCGCGTCGATCGTGTAATCGAGCACGTACTCCTCCACGAGCAGCTCATGTTCCGGCGAATGAACGTCATGAAACGTCTCCACCTTGCGCGCACGGTCGTACACCACGCGCGGCGAATACTGATCCGGCAGCACCGGCAAATGCCTTGTCACGATTCCCTTCGGCGACGATTTCACCAGCGCCTCGTTGCCGGGACGGCTGCGCGTGATCCATCGATTGAGCGATTCGACATACAGGCAGCCATCTTCGCGCCGCTCATAGAACTCGTACGGATCGACCGCACGCGGCGCGGCGGTGGCGGCCGACGCGCGCGACACCCGGTGCAGCGTCAGAATCGATTCGCTGCCGAAATTGAACGCCGTCGTCACGACGTCCAGCTCGTCGCCGAATGTCAGATGGTGCATCTGCATGGCCGGTCCGCCGGAAATGCGCAGATAGAAGAACGAGAGATACGTCGGCATCCCGCTCTCGTTCTTCTCCTGATACATCTCGGTGCCGCACACCGTACTGACGGTGCCCCACGTCCAGTCGGCTACCTGTGCGAGAAAGAGCGAATTGTGCCCGCACATGGCAGGAGTGAGCGTCAGCCGGCGGTGGAGCGAGTGGCCGTCGAGGACGCGCGGCTCCGGCCGTTCGATGCTAATGGCAGACATGGTTCATTCTCCTTTCGCGGCCTCGCTCAGGAGACGCGGTCATACTGCCGTTGAAACTCGCGAATGGACGTCAGGAAGAGCGTCTCTTTTCCCTGCGCACTGCGCGCCTGCGGAATGAAGTCGGTGTCCAGCACGACATTGCGCGTGCCGAATTTCACCGCGTTGCTCCCGACGAGCAACCGGTCGTACTCGTCCATCGAAAGCTCGTACCGCTTGTCCAGTTGTTCCCGGATGCGCATGGCGCGGACGCGCTCCTGCCCTTCTTTCGTAGCCACTCCGCTGAAGAACTCGGAGCAACAGCCGGAGCCATACGAAAAGCAGCCGATTCTCTGCGGATCGCGGAAATCGCCATGCTCGATGGTGCTGACCAGCGCGAGCATGGTCGTAGCGCCCATGATGTTTCCGACGCGCTGGCAGTATTTCAATCCCGGCATCAGGCGCCGTTCGAAATCCGCTTCGATGTCTTTGGGGCTCGCCTTGACGATCTTGCGCATCATGTCGCGATGTGCGCCTTTGACCATGCCGCCGAACGGCGTGTGCATGGCGAGGTAGCCGAACGTCGTCGCAAAGTCGGCTCCGTCGACGCGCTTCTGGTACTCGAGAAAGGCATTCGAGCAACAATCGAGATACGACAGCAGCGAAAGGTCGGCGTCGCCCGCCTCACTATCGGCGACCGGCCGGCAGGTGTCCATGACTTCATACCCGTAATAGCCGTTGGCGCCGACGTCGACCTGAAAGACATGCGGCGTGTCGCTGACGATCATCGCGACCGCACCCGCGCCACCGCTCGGCTCCGCAAACGACCAGTCCTGCGACAGCGCGTCTCCCCCTTCCACGGCGATGAACCGCGAAATATCGGTGGCGATGACCAGCGCCTTCGCGCCGGGCGAGGTCTGCGACAGGATGAAATTGACGGCGGTCTGGAACCCTGCCACGCCTGAATAACAGGCATTTTTCAATTCGAACAGGCGGCAATTGCGATTGAGGCCGAGGAGCTTGTGAAAGTAGGTGCTCATCGACTTGCCGAAGTCGAACGCCGATTCGGTGCAGGTGATGACCATTTCGATCCGGTCGCGCTCCTCGGGCGTCATCGCTTCGATCAACGGCCTCGCCGCGTTCACCCCGAAGGTGATCGGATCCTCGGACGGAAGCGCCACCGACCGCTCCTTCATCAGCAGGTTCGCGAACCGCGTGACGTCCAGCTTGCGATGACGCGCAAGCTTTTCGACGTCCACGTACGCGCTGCCCGCGAACACATTGATTGCTTCGATTCCCACTGCAGTCATATTCACTCCCTCGAGATCAATAGATGCTGTACGGCGTTCGAGGCCGGACAACGAAATTCAATAGTCAACTGAAATTGAACAGGCGCGCTCGGTCCTGGCCGCTTCTCATCCGGAACGCTGCAAACGACTCTCTGGAAGAAAACTGCAGGTAAATGTTCTCCCGCATCAATTGCGACATCGGACGTCCCGGCGGTTGGCCATAGGAATGCCCCGGAAACACCCGTATGTGCGGGCCGGTGCGGCTCTTGATCCGTTCGAGACTCTCGAACATCGCATACGCGGCCTCGAGGTCGGGACACAATCCGCATCCCTCGGCGAAGAGCACGTCGCCGGTGAACAGGTTCTCGCCGATGAGATAGCAGGTACTGCCGGGCGTATGTCCCGGAGTGAAGATTGGCTCGATGCGCATCGCGCCGACGACCCACGGCGTCGTCGCGATCGCCTGCAGCCGCGGCGTATCGAACCCCGAGGCCGCGATTTCCGCGGCCGGCATCCAGACCGGGCAACGGTATTTCTCCGACATTGCCGCCGCGAGATCGATATGGTCGCGGTGCGAGTGCGTGACGAGCACACCGGCCAGCGAGGCGCGCGATTCCGCCACCGCCGCGTCGAGCTTCTCGAGCTCCCACGCCGGATCGACGATCACCGCCTGCATCGTGGCCGGGTCGACCACCAGATAGTTGTAGTTCTTCATGCTCTGCCGGCGCACGTCGAGCACAGTGACGCGCGGCGCGACCGGAGCTGCCACGAATTGCGCTTGCATCATTCGCCCGGCTCCCCCGAAAGACGCAGCAGCCGCCCTGTCGCGGAAGCTTCCGCGCCCACGAGCGCAAGGCCACTGGCCGCGTGTCCACTGTTCACCGGCCGTGCGAGCGGGCGCACATACAGGTTCCTGAATTTCACCAGCACCTCGCCGCTCTCGGTCAGCAGCCTGATGTCGAACTTCGTGACGCCGGAATGGTTCTGCATCTGCCCCCCTGCGCGCTCCACATACGCGTAGCAGGTCTGCGGGAGCGGACGGATGATCTCGATCTCGTCGAGCGCGAACGGCAGGAAGGGCGTTGGCGAGGCGAGGCTTCCGACGAGCCCCGCCGCCGCCTGCAACGCGCCGTCGATGATGCTGGGATGGAGGATGAACTGACCAAAATCCGCTTTGAGGTGCTCCGCGATCTTCAGCCTGGCGAGAGCGAACGAGCCATTGACGTACAGCTCCTGGATCGGCTGAAAGGAGAGCCCGTACTGCAGCCCGAATTCATTGAACCTCTCGTAGCAGGCGGCGCCGTCTTCCGGCCTCGCGCATTGTGCTTTGAGCGCCTGAATCGGAATGCGCTCGTCACTTTCCGTCCCCGCGCCGCTGCCGAACGCCACTCGTCCCTCGGAATGCACGACCGCCTCGATGTCGTCGTCGAGCGACGAGATCACGTATTCGACGTTGTCGCCGCTTCCCTTCAGCACAATACGAACCGACTGTGCGCCGTTCCGGAAGCTGAGGGGCCGCATCCAGACGACGTCGGTGATCTTGCGCACTTTCTGTTCGCTCGCAATGTTCGCCGAGATGCACGCCATCTCGAGGAATCCCGCTCCAGGGAAAATGCGCTCGTCCTGCACCTTGTGATCGACCGCATAAAAGGCGGTATCGGACAGTGCGGAACTGAAGCTGACTTCCTTCAGCGTCGACGAATTGAACGCGATGAGCGGATGCAGTTGCGCACTGGACAGCGCCGGTTTCTCCGGCACGAGCGCGTCCGAGACCCAGTACCGCTCGCGGGCAAAGGGATAGGTCGGCGCGGCCACGCGGCGCGGCACGTTGGTGTAGAGGCTCTCCCAATCCACCTCCTCGCCTGCCAGCCAGCGTGCGGCGATCTCGTCGAGGCCCTGTGCGCCCGGTGAGGTGCGGACGAGTTTCGCGGCACGCCGCGATCCGCGCCGCGGCCCGAGACTGCCGCGATGGAGGTTCGCTGCAACGCCGGCCTTGCGCCATTCGGAGAGACGTTCCGTCAACTCGGTGATGTCCGAAACGACGACCGCCAGCCGCTCCTCCATCGCTTCTCTGCCGGCCTGCAACGTGTAGCAGAGATTCGCGAGCTCCACCGCCTGCTCGCCGCGCAGATGCGCCAGCACGCGATCCACGTACTCGCGCAGCCGCTCGTCATTGCGCGCCGACAGAGTGAAGAGCCACGGACCGGCGTCCTGTGCCTCGCTTCCGGCGCGCGCATTGGGGTGCTCTTCGAGGACGACACACGCGTTCACTCCCCCCGCACCAAACGAATTCACGAGCGCGCGCCGCGGATGAAGCGACGACGCCGTCCACTCGCGCAATCCGTGCTGGAGGTAAAACGGAGATTCATTGAACTCGATGTTCGGATTCGGCTGATCTGAATGGATCGACGGCGCGAGCTGCCCATGCGCCATCTGCAGGACGACCTTGGCCAACCCGGCGATGCCGGCCGCCGATTCGGAATGGCCGATGTTCGCTTTGACCGACCCGATCGGGCAGAACTGTTTTCTGGAGGTCTGCTTCTGAAACGCCTGTGACAACGCCGCGATCTCGATGCTGTCACCCAGTTGCGTGCCTGTGCCGTGTCCTTCGACGTACCCGATGGTCTCGGGATGGATGTTCGCCTTGTCGAGCGTGCGGCTGATCAGGCTCGCCTGCGCATTCGGATTCGGAGCGGAGTAGCCGTTCGAGCGGCCACTGTGATCGAACGCACTGGCGCGGATGACGGCGCGAATCGGGTCGCGGTCTTCCAGTGCCCTCCGCAACGGTTTGAGC
>DASVUA010000293.1:0-6173 GCA_036387295.1 Thermoanaerobaculia bacterium
CGTTCGGCGGCGACTTTCAGGCCGAGGGATGGGAGTTCATCGAACGGCTCGACATGCCGTCGAAGGCGCTGCAGATCCGCGACGAAGCGCTCGCCTTGCTGGCCGCGCCGAAAGCGCCTGCCGGCCGGTTCGATCTCATCGTCGGCAGCGCGCAGCTGGCGCTCCAGGTCCATGAGTCGTGCGGTCATCCGACCGAGCTCGATCGGGCGATGGGGCTCGAGATCTCGCTCGCGGGCGGGTCGTTCCTGCAGCCGTCGATGCTCGGCAAGTTCCGCTACGGCTCCGACCTCGTGAACCTGGTCGCCGACGCGACGATCCCCGGCTCGATCGGCTCGTTCGCGTACGACGATGACGGCGTGCCGGCGCAGCGGTTTCATCTCGTCGAGAACGGGATGTTCGTCGGCTATCTGAGCGGCCGCGATACCGCGCCGTTCATCGGCCGCAAGTCGAACGGCACGGTGCGCGCCGAAAGTGCCGCGCGGATTCCGATCATCCGGATGACGAACATCAATCTCGAGCCGGGCAGGACGCCGCTCGCCGAGATCATCGCCGATACGAAACGCGGCGTGCTGGTGGAGACGAACAAGTCGTGGTCGATCGACGATCTCCGCCTCAATTTTCAGTTCGGCTGCGAGGTGGCGTGGGAGATCGAGAACGGCCGCATCGGGCGCATGCTGCGCAATCCGGTCTACACGGGAACCACGCCCGATTTCTGGCGCTCCTGCGATGCGATCGCGGACCGCGCTTCGTGGCAGATGTGGGGTCTGCCGAACTGCGGAAAAGGCGATCCGATGCAGACGATGCGCGTCGCGCACGGCGCGCCGGCGGCCCGGTTTCGCGGCGTCGAGATGGCGTAGGAGAGGGAAATTGAAAATTGAAAATGGAAAATTGAAAGATCGGCGTGCTGCGATTTGCTCCGATTTTTCAATTTTCCATTTTCAATTTTCAATTTCCCCCCGGTGATATCTTCCGCGCGAAAATGACGCAGTCCCTGCAACCGCTGCTCGATTCGATTCAGAACCGCACCGCCACGGTCGGTGTGATCGGGCTCGGCTACGTCGGGCTCCCTCTGGTGCTCCTCTTCTCCGAGAGCGGGTTTCGCGTCATCGGTTTCGACATCGACGACAAAAAAGTCGACGCGCTGCACCGCGGCGAGTCGTACATCCGGCACATCGGTCCGGAGCGTGTGGCCTCCGCGTTTAGCAGCGGCCGCGCCGAGGCGACCGCGGATTACGAACGCCTCGCCGAGTGCGATGCGGTTCTCATCTGCGTCCCCACTCCGCTCGGCGATCACCGCGAGCCCGACCTCAAATACGTCCGAATGACGGCCGAAGCGATCGCCAAGCGATTGCGCAAAGGGCAGCTCATCGTTCTCGAATCGACGACGTATCCTGGCACCACGCGCGAAGAGCTGCTCACCCGCTTCACCGCCCGCGGCCTCGAGTGCGGCGTCGACTTTTTTCTCGCCTTCTCGCCCGAGCGCGAAGATCCGGGCAATCCGAAGTTCCACACCAGGAACATCCCGAAAGTCGTCGGCGGCATCGACGAGCCGTCGCTGCAGGCAGCGGTTGCGCTCTACAGCTCGGCCATCGATCAGATCGTGCCGGTCGGCAGCGCAGAAGTAGCCGAGTCTTCGAAGCTCCTCGAGAACATCTTCCGCTCCGTCAACATCGCACTCGTGAACGAGTTGAAGATCGTCTTCGACCGGATGGGCATCAACGTGTGGGAAGTGATCGCGGCCGCCAGCACGAAGCCGTTCGGCTTCATGCCTTTCTACCCCGGCCCCGGTCTCGGCGGCCACTGCATCCCGCTCGATCCGTTCTATCTCACCTGGAAAGCCGCCGAGTACGGGACGTGGGCGCGCTTCATCGAGCTGGCCGGCGAGATCAACACCGGCATGCCGCGGTACGTCGTCGACCGCACCGTCGACGCCATCAACGCGCAGGGAAAATCGATCCGCGGCGCGCGCGTGCTGGTGCTCGGACTCTCCTACAAACCGAACATCGACGACGATCGCGAGTCGGCGTCGTTCAAGCTCATCGACCTGCTCGACCAGCGCGGCGCGAAGGTCTCGTACTGCGACCCCTTCATCCCAAAATCGAAGCGGGGACGCAAGCACGACCTGGCGATGGATTCGGTGCCGTGCACGGCCGAAGAATTCGCGAAATACGACGCGATCCTCCTCTCGACGCCGCACAATCAATTCAAGGACGCCGCGCTGTATCGTGACGCGAAGCTCGTGATCGATACGCGCAACGTCATTCCGGTCGCGGAGCTCCCGAACGTCGCGATCGTCCGCGCCTGACCGATGCGAAGCGAAGCTGAATCGTTCGAGATCCTGGCGCGCGCGCTCGAAACCGCCGATGCCGGCGAAGCCGACGCGGCGTTCGTTTCGGTCGATCAGAACATCAGCCGTTTCGCGAACTCGCAAGTGCACCAGAACATGTCGGAGGAGAGCGCGTCGCTGACGCTGCGCGTGATCGTGAACGGTGCGATGGGAGTGGCGACGACGACTGTGTTCGAGCGTGACGAGATCGCGCGCACCGTCGACGTGGCACGCGAAGCGGCGCGTCATTCGAGCGCGGTGCAGGGATTCAAGGGCCTCTATCGCGACAACGAACCGGTCCCGGAGCTCGACTCGTTCGACGAAGCAACCGCCGCGCTCTCGCCACTCGAGAAAGCGGGCGCGCTGCGGACCATGTTCGATCGCGGCGCGAAGGCGAACGTTCACTTTGCGGGCGCTCACGCCACCGGCGCGGTCTCGGTCGCGGTCGGCAACACGCACGGCGTCCGCCGCTACGCGCGCATGACGTTTTCGGATGCGACGGCGATCGCGATCGGCAGCAAAGGCTCGGGCTACGCGACGCGGCGCGAGCGGCGTGCGAGCGACGTCGACGTCGCGGCCCTCGGCGACGAGGCGACCTTGAAGGCGACACTCGCCGCCGACACGATCGAAGACCTGCAGCCCGGCGCCTACGACGTCATTCTCGAGCCGCCCGCGCTGGCGGAAGTGTTCGACTGGTTGAACATGATCGCGTTCACCGGTCAGTCGTTCGAAGACGGCTCGTCTTTCTTCGTCGGCAACCTCGGCAAACAGGTGCTCGGCGAGAACTTCACCCTGGTCGACGACGCGATGACGTATCAGCCCTTCCCGTTCGACATCGAAGGGCGGCCGAAGCGCGCCGTCGCACTCGTCGAAAACGGGGTGATCCGCACGCCGGTGCTCGACACCGCGTGGGCCGATCGCCTGAATCTCGCGCCGACCGCGCACGCCTGGCACCTCGGCTCACCCGAGCATGGCGCGGCCTTTCACCTCACCATGAACGGCGGCGACGCCACGCGCGAAGAAATGATCGCGTCGACGAAGCTCGGCATCTGGGTCACCCGCTTCAACTACGTCAACGGCCTGCTCGAGCCGAAGAGCGCGCTCATGACCGGCACCACGCGCGACGGCACCTTCCTCATCCGCGACGGAAAAGTCGCGGCCCGCCTGCCGAATCTCCGCTGGACGCAGTCGATGGTCGAAGCGTTTTCGAACATCGAAATGCTCTCGCGCGAGCGGCGGAGCATCGGCACCTGGTACAACATGTTCGGCGGCACCCTCGCCCCTGTGACGAAGATCCGCGGCTGGAACTTCACCGGGAAACAGGAAATGACATAGAAGTTGCAGTGTGGCGTCCGCGACTGATTGAACAGGATTGAGGGACATCGCGCCGGAGCCTTGGGGAACCACCAACGCGGCCGGCGGTGCCGGCCATGACGCAGTACATCATCCGCAGACTGCTGCAAATGATCCCGATTACGCTCGGGATCATGACGCTCATCTTCTCGCTCATCCACCTCATTCCGGGCGATCCGGCGGTGCAGATCGCCGGCGAAGGGGCGCGCCCCGAGGACGTGCAGAACATTCGTACGTCGCTCGGGCTCGACCAGCCGCTGTGGAAGCAGTACGTCACGTAT
Source organism: Thermoanaerobaculia bacterium (assembly GCA_036387295.1). Taxonomy (GTDB): domain Bacteria; phylum Acidobacteriota; class Thermoanaerobaculia; order Gp7-AA8; family Gp7-AA8; genus QHVT01. The sequence continues at coordinate 3,961 of DASVUA010000293.1, forward strand.
GTCGGCAATGTGGCGCGCGGCGACCTCGGCCGCTCGTTCCGGACGAACGAAAGCGTGGCGACGGAAATCGCCGCACGCTACCCGGCCACGATGCAGCTCGCGTTCGGGTCGATGCTCGTCGCGCTGCTCGTCGCGTTTCCGCTCGGCATCATCTCCGCGATTTACCGCAACTCCTGGATCGACAACGTCGCCCGTTTTTTCGCACTGATCGGCGTCTCGATGCCGAGCTTCTGGTTCGGACCGCTGCTCATCATCGCCTTCGCCATCAACCGTCAATGGTTCCCCGTCTCAGGACGTGAAGAAGGACTGCGCTCGCTGGTGCTCCCCTCGATCACGATGGGGCTCGCGCTCTCCGCGATTCTCACGCGCATGATCCGCGTCAGCCTCGCGGACGAGCTCGGGCAGCTGTACGTCACGACGGCGATCGCGAAAGGGGTGACGCGCGGCCGCGCGATCTTCCGTCACGCATTGAAGAACGCGCTCATCCCCGTCATCACCATCCTCGCCCTGCAGTTCGGCTCTCTCCTCACCGGCGCGATCATCACCGAACAGATCTTTTCGTGGCCGGGCCTGGGGCGCCTGCTGATCCAGTCGATCACGACGCGCGATTACCCGCAGGTCCAGGCCTCGATTCTCGTCATCGCGCTGACGTACATCATGGTGAACTTCATCAGCGACCTGCTGTATGGAGTCGTCGATCCCAGGATCAAACTGCAATGAAGAACGCTGCACTACGGCATCGCGCATGAAGACGCTCAAACGACTGCTCCGGAACTTCGCGTTCACCGCGGGTCTCCTGCTCACGCTGCTGCTGATTTTTTCCGCAATCGCCGCGCCGCTGCTCGCGCCGCACGATCCGTTCGAGCAGGACACGTCGCGCCGCCTCGAAGCGCCGTCGGATGAACATCCGCTCGGCCTCGACGACCTCGGGCGCGACGTCCTCTCGCGCATCTTCTACGGCGCACGCGTGTCGCTGCGGGTCGGCTTCAGCGTCGTCTTTCTCGCCTCGCTCATCGGCATCACGCTCGGCGCGATGGCCGGCTACTTCGGCGGCGCAATCGACGTCATCGTGATGCGCCTCTGCGACATCCTGCTGTCGTTCCCCGGCATCCTGCTCGCCATCGCGCTCGTCGCCGTGCTCGGCCCCAGTCTCAACAACGTCGTGCTCGCGCTGGTCGTCACCGCGTGGGTCGGCTACGCGCGTCTCGTGCGCGGCCAGGTGCTGAAAGTGCGTGAGATGGAGTTCGTCACCGCCGCCCGCGCCCTCGGCGCGCGCGCGCCGCGCGTCATCATCCTGCACGTCCTGCCGAACATCATGAACCCGGTGATCGTCATGGCCACGCTCGGCCTGGGCGGCGTGATTCTTTCGGAAGCAGCGCTCTCCTTTCTCGGACTCGGCGTGCAACCGCCCACCCCGTCGTGGGGCGCGATGCTCACGTCCGGCCGCCGCTATCTCGGACTCGCCAACCATCTCGCCATCTTCCCCGGCGCCGCAATCATGCTCGCCGTGATGGGTCTCAACTTTCTCGGCGACGGTCTCATCGACGCCCTCGATCCGAAGTTCCGCAAAGAAATGCGATAGGAAATGCGCAAAGCCCTCCTGGTTCTCTCCCTTCTCCTCAGCCCCATCCTCTTCGCGCAGAACGCAGACCTGCGCATCACCGCATTCAACATCAGCAGCGAGCTGACACAGACCGGCGAACGGTTCGCGCTCGAGCTGCGGTGGCGCAATGACGGTCCCGCACCGGCGCGATTCATGTTCGTCTCGGTGACCGGCACCCCTGAACCGTTCTACATCCTCTCGGTCGCCACGAGCGGCTGGCCGTGCTATCCGACGCCCGACGGCACTTCGTTCTCCTGTCAGAACGAGCAGCTCAATCCCGGAGCGGACGCGGTGCTCGTGCTGCAGATGCTCACCCCCGCCACGCCCGGCACGTTCACGCTGCGCGCGAACGTGCGGTCGGCGGAAAACGATCCGCAGCCGTCGAACAACAGCGCGGAGCGCACGGTCGAGCTGCAGGCCGCCGCTCCGGCCGACCTGTCGCTCTCGCCGACGACGCAGACGCAGATCGCCGCCCCCGGCAGCTCGGTGACGATGCCGATCAACATCACGAACAACAGCGATCGGCGCGTCAGCAACGTGATCGCCTACGTCTCGCTGCCGCTCACCGACGACCTGCCGCCGTTCGAAGTGCGCGGCGAAGGATGGACGT
>DASVUA010000294.1:0-1913 GCA_036387295.1 Thermoanaerobaculia bacterium
GGCTATCCGGGGACCACGTACCGCGCGCTCACCGCCGATGAGATGGAAGAGCGCCACATCTGGTTCACGGCGCGCGCGAACGTCTATCGCGACTGGATTCGCATCCTCGAAGAGTCGGCGAAAGGGAATCCGGCCGCCGAGCTCGCGGTGGCCGACACCGTGAAGACGCTCGCCAACCGGCAGAAGAACGGCGAAGGGCAGCTCGCCGGCTTCCGGCGCGGCAGCATTCTCGAAAACCGTCGCGCCGCCGATCGCACCGTGTTGACCGCCTTTCCTGCCGCACGCAGCGCGTATGACGGACTGGCCGCGCTGACGAATCAGAAGAAGGCGAGCTTCGATCGCGACTTTCTGCTCGACCATATCCGGATGACGCCGGCGTCGATGACGCCGATCGGGCCGCGTACGTTGATCTGGGCCGTCGCCGTCGCAAAGTCGGCGCTCGAACGGCAGAAGGCCGAGGCGGAACGCGATCCGGTGTTCATGCAGCGCAGCATCGGCCGCGTGCGCGAGCGGCTGGAGCGCGACCAGAAGAGCTTCTTCATCCCTGCCGACAAAGCGCTGCTCGCCGACTTTCTGCGCCGTGCGCGCGCTCTGCCGCAACAGCAGCGCATCGCCGCGCTCGACCGCATCGCCGACATCGACGCGCTCTACGCACAGACGAAGATGCTCGACCTCGCCGAGCGGCTGAAGATGTTCGATGAAACGGCCGAGCAGCTGCACGCGCGGCGCGATCCGCTCGTCGAGCTCGGATTCGTTCTCGCCGCCGAAGCGGACATGCGCCGCGAGCGCGCCGACGCCGCGGAAGGAACCGTGCTCCGCCTCCGCCCCGAATGGCGCCGCGCGGTGATCGCGCAGGCCGGCCGCCCGGTCGCCCCCGATGCGAACGCGACGCTGCGCGTGTCGTTCGGTCATGTGAAGGGCTACGCCCCGCGCGACGGGATCTGGTTCGTTCCGCAGACGACGCTGGCCGGCCTAGTCGAGAAACATACGAACGAAGAACCGTTCGACGTGCCGGACCGCGTCCTCGAAGCGGCGCGCAAAGCCGCGCCCGACGTGGCGGTGGCCTTCCTCGCCGACGCCGACACCACCGGCGGCAATTCCGGCAGCCCGACCGTGAACGGCCGCGGCGAACTGGTCGGCGTCAACTTCGACCGCGTCTGGGAAAACGTAGCGAACGACTTCGCCTACTACGCCCCCGTCGCCCGCAACGTGAACGCCGACACCCGCTTCATGTTGTGGCTGCTCCGCGAAGTCGAGCACGCAACCGAGTTGCTCGAGGAGCTAGGCGTGAGGTGACGAGTTGACCGTAGTCACCCCGGTCGCTGCACGCCCACCGCACAAATGCCCGGGCAACGAGCAACGAGCAACGGGCAACGCCTTTACGACTAGCCCCCGCCACTCGCACCCAGCAACCGCCCACTCGCAGCCACCACCTCCCAACTCCCCTCGTTTTCGAGTAACGTTCTTGCAATGTCGTACGTCGGAGGCAACGTAATGAAAACGAATGCTTTGCTTCTCGCTTTTCTTCTCGGCGCCGGTTCGTTGGCGGCGCAGGAGCAGCCACGAGCCGATTACTCGCGCGACACGCTGATGCGCCTGTTCGTCGCAGCGGCTCCCGAGGAGCCGGTGGTGCGGTATCGCGACGGCGGCATTGAGCTTCGCGCCCTCGGCGCAACGTGGCGCATGCAGTACATGGCCCCGCTTTCCGGCAGCGCCATCGGCGAGGTCTCGAACGCCTGGCCCGATCCGTTTGCGCTCACCGGAACGCAGATCGCCACCGGCCCGCGCGCGTGGCGCACGCGCCGCGACATGAACCGCGAACTGCGCCGCATCGAGCTCTCCGAGCGCGCACGCGTCCGCGTGAACACGCGCTAGCAGTTCCAGTAAACGCCGTCGTTTGGTGGTGCGGGGGG
>DASVUA010000295.1:0-3172 GCA_036387295.1 Thermoanaerobaculia bacterium
GTGGTCATGCCGGTGGCCGTGGTGTCGGTCGTGGTGCCGGTGGTCGTCGCGCCGGTGCTCATCGTGTCCGTGGCCATCGTGTCGGTCGTCGACATCGTGGTCGTGGCGGTATCGGTCATGCCGGTGTCGCTCATGGCGGTATCGCCCGTGGTCATCGACGTATCGGTGGCGGCGGTGTCGGTCGCGGCCTCTTCCTTCTTGCAACCGACGGCGAACATCGAAACCGCGAGGAGGCAGACCAGGGTCAGAACGAGGGACTTCTTCATTGTGTGATTCTCCTTAGATTATGTCTCAGATCTCGGATCTGAAGTGTCGGCTTGCAGACGAAGTGCAACCTGCGCAAATCGCAACGGTAAAGCTCCAGCACAAGTTGTATTGGGGGAAACCACCGGGGCACGGAAGGCGCAACGGCAGCCCTCACGCTGCGGCATATGATAGAAGCCGAGCCCGTAATGTCAAGCCAGCCGCTGCCACTCGTCGAGCCCGCACCGCTCCCTACGCACCTGCAGGTCGCCTCGTTCGACGGCACCACGATCCATTACGACGTGTACGACGCGCCGTCCGCCTCGACCGTGATCGTCGTGCCGGGCTTCTGGCGCGACCGGCAGCATCCCTCGATGGTGCGTCTGGCGCGCTTCCTCAATGTTCTCGGCTATCGCGCAGCGATCGTCGACGTGCGCGGCCACGGCGACAGTGAAGGAACGTACGGCTTCAACATGCACGAGCATCACGACGTGGCCGCCGTGGCGCACGACCTGCTCGAAAAGAGCCGGACCATCGCGAACTTCACGCTGCTCGGCTTCTCGTATGGCGGCGCGATCGCCGTTTCGACGACCGCACGCCACGACCTTCCGATCCACTCGCTGCTGCTGATTTCCGCGGTCGCCGATTTCGAGATGATCGCGCCGCGGCTCAATCCGTTCACCATGCACCGGCACATCGCGTTCTCGCAGGCGCTGCGGCGGCCGCGGTTCGCCTGGGGTGTCCGGAGGAGCGCGAAGCTCCGCGCGCTCGACGACATCGGCAACGTGCACAAGCCGGTCTGCTTCATCCACGTGAAGAACGACTGGCTCATCCATCACCAGCATTCCGTGAAGCTCTACGAAGCGGCGCACGAGCCGAAGGAACTGCACCTGCTCGACATCGAGGGGAACTACCACGCCGACCGGATCTTCAACGTCGCATCCGATTCGGTCGAGCCGATCGTGCGCGATTTCCTCGGGCGCCACTGCCAGAAGTGAAAAGGCCGCGTGCTCATCGCAACGCGGCCGGGTCGGTCGTCGGAGACTTCAGTCGTGCTCAGGGCATTGGGAGCGGCGGGACGTTCGTGTTTCGCTTCACGACCGGAACGATCTCGATCACCTGAAGCTCAGGCATCATCTGGTCGTACCGCGGGCGCGAGGTATCGGCCAGATTGGCCTTCGACTGCTCGCTGCCGTTGTCCTGCGTCCACTCTTCGCCGTCAAAAACCCACATAGGCCGTCCTTTCGTTCGTTACCCCGATACTTCAAGCGCCCTGCCAGCGGGCCGGAGGTCCGCGCCTGAAGCCAACGGCTTTGGTACGAAGGACTTACGCGATGAGTTTGGAAAGCGACGTTTCAGATCGGCAACGACACCTGTCCGGATTTCGATGCAGAGCGTCCATATGAATGAACGTTCACTTCTCTTGCGCGAGGTGCTCTGCGAGCTTCCGGTACGCCCTGCCGCGATGCGACAGCGCGTCTTTCTCTTCGGGCGTCATCTCGGCAAAGGTCTGCTGTGAGCCTTCCGGCTGGAACCATGCGTCCCATCCGAACACCCGCTCGCCACGCGGCTTGACGAGAATCTCACCGGCGGTCTCGCCGAGAAAGAGGCGAACTTGCCGGCCATCCCAGTAGCCGATGCAGCATTGCGCCTTTGCCGCGCGATTGTTGAGCGCGTACGCAACGGCGGCGAGACCTTTGCCGCCCGCCGCTTCGAGCAGCCAGCGGACGTACGGGCCGGGAAAGTTTCCGAGCTCATCGAAGCCGAGGGAGACGTCTTCGACGATGAGGCGCTTGTAGCCTTTGCTTTTCGCCGTCTCGAGTTTGTAGCGGGTGATCTCTTCGACCGTAGCGGCCTGGATCTCGGGAAGAGTAATGGAGACGCGAAGGATCGGCTGGCCGAGGATGCGCTCGGCTTCAATCCCTTTGTTGGGATTGGTCGAGACGAGGATCAGTTGATCCTCGGGGGACGGCGCCGCGGGTTGTTTCGACTGCTTTGCCAACGGCGCTCTCTTACTCGGCAGGAAGGGCTCGCAGAGAGCGCGTCAGGCGAACCCTAAGCGTATCGGGCGCGGAGACGGGAGCGAGACGGCGGCGGAGAAACGAACGAAGCTTGCGATGGACCGTGATGCGAATTTCGCAATCAGGGCAGTCGCTCAGATGAATCTCGAGCGCGTGCTTCTTGTGATCGGCGAGCGATCCATCGAGAAAGAAGTACACCACGCGTTTCACATCGTCACAGAGCATTGACTGCTTTCCTTCCATGGGTTGAGGTGACGGCGTTTCCGGACACGCATCGGTCAACTCCGTTGCAGATTTGTGAATTCCGCAAAACCGCACCCTGGCTGAAGTTCACTACGCCCGCCGCCACTGCAACCGACCGGCCAAAAATGACGAGGGCGGCCGTGCGGCCGCCCTCGTGTGGTGAAACTTCGGTTGCGTTGAACTACTCGATTTCGAAGCGCTCGTCTTCTTCGTCGTCGATGAGCTCGAAATCCTCGTCCTCGTCGGCGGCGAAGAGCACTGCTTCTTCGTTTTCCTCCGGCTCCTGGACGTCGGTCTCTTCCGGCTTCGCGTCGTCTTTCTTCTTGCGGCCCTTCGTCTCGTCTTTGCGCGAGCGCATCTTGGCCGGCTCGGCTTCGCCGCGGATGTAGCCGTACTTGCGGGCGTAATCGAGCAGCGTGCGCTCGAGCATCTTCCGGCCGCGATACAGCCGCGACATCACGGTGCCGACCGGGCAGTCGAGAATCTCGGCGATTTCCTTGTACGAGAAGCCTTCGATGTCCGCGAGAAGGACGACCATCTTGTAGTCGTGCGGAAGCGAGTCGAGCGCGCGCTTGACGTCGGCATCCATCATGTCCTGGAAGATCTCGCTCTCCGGATCGCGGATCAGATCGGGGGCGTTCTTCTGGATGACACGTTCGTACGAT
>DASVUA010000296.1:0-1972 GCA_036387295.1 Thermoanaerobaculia bacterium
CTGCATCGTCGAGAACCCCGATCTCTACCGCTTCATGACCGGCCGCGAGAACCTCGAGCATTTCGCCCGCATGCTCAGCGTACCGGCCACCGAGATCGAGCGCGTCGCGTCGCTGGTGAACCTCGCCCACCGCCTCGAGCAGCGCGTCGGCACGTACTCCCTCGGCATGCGCCAGCGCCTCGGCATCGCGCAGGCGATGCTCGGGAACCCGCGCGTCCTGATCCTCGACGAACCGGGCAACGGACTCGATCCCGCCGGCATCCGCGAGATCCGCGAGCTCCTTCGCGGCCTCGCCGCCAATCATGGACTGGCCGTCTTCGTCTCCAGCCACCTGCTTGCAGAAATCGAATTGACGGCCGACCGCGTCGCGATCATTCACAAAGGACGCATCCTCCGCAGCGGCGCCGTGCGCGAATTGATCTCCAGCAATCGGGTGATGGAGCTGCGCGTCGGCGACGTCGCTCGCGCGAGCGCGCTGCTGCGGGAGCGCAACGTCGAATTCACATCCGAGGACGACCTGTTGCTCACCGCTCTGGATGAAGCGGATGCGCCGCCGCTCATTGCCGCTCTCGCACAGAACGGCATCGACATTTTTCACGCACGCCCGCGGGTGCAGACGCTCGAAGAGATGTTCCTCGAAGCGACGGGCGGAGAAACGGTGGATTGATGCACTTCATCGGATTGATTCGCAACGAAACGCTCAAACTGCTGCGCCGCAAACGGTTCGCGATCGTGGTGGCGATCATGTTCGTCATCATGCTGCTCGTCTCGTACTCGCAGTACCGGCAGCTGCGCGATCTGAAGAATCAGAACTGGCGCGCCGAGCTGCAGGGGCGGATCGCGCGCACCGAGAATCGGCTGCGCCGCGGGCGCATCAACGAATCGTGGGCGCGGTCGATGCGGGCCGAAGTGCGCCGGCTGCAGTTTTACCTCGATCGCGGCATCAACCCCGAGCAGCCGACGGCGCCTCTGGTCGTCCGCACCTTCGCGAATGCCGCCGGCTTCCTGCTGCTGCCGCTGCTGATCGCGGTGCTCGGCAGCGACATCGTTTCGGCGGAAAACGCGGAGGGCACCGACAAGCTCTTACTGACGCGGCCGGTGCGACGATGGAAAATCCTCACCTCGAAACTCGTCACGCTCTGGCTCTTCGCCTCGCTCACCTTGTTCGCCGGCGGTCTGGTGTCGTATCTCGTCACCGCACCGGTGCTCCCGGCGCACGGCTGGGACGCGCCGACGTTCAACGGCTTTCAATTCAGCGGTGACACGTTTCGCGTCGAGAACGTACGCCAGCTCCCGCTGTGGCAGGATGCGCTGATCGCGTATGGTCTGGAGTGGTACGCACTGCTGGCTGTCGCCTCGATTTCGTTGATGCTTTCCGTGATGTTCAAATCGTCCGCCGCTTCGATCGGAACGATGCTCGCGTCATTGATCGGCGGCACGATCCTGACGCGCATCAGCCCCGACTGGACGGCCGGCAAATACCTGTTCGTCAGCGCGCTGCCGCTCCCCGATTACTACACGGGCCAGGCGCCGCCGTATGAAGGGATGTCCATGACTTTCTGCATTCTGCTGCTCGGCGCCTGGGCGGCCGGCGCTCTCGCCGTCGCTTACGGCCTCTTCACCAAACGGGATGTGTTCGGCTGATGCTCGACCGCCTTGCTGACCTGCTGCTGCGCCGTCCGAAGACGATCCTCGCCATCGCGTTTGCGATCGTCGCGATCTTCGGCCTCCTCGCCACACGCCTCCGGCTCGACACCGACGTGCTGAATCTCGTGCCGGAGAAAAACCGGGAAGTGAACGAGTTCCGCGACCTGCTCCGCGAGACCGGCACGCTCGATTTCCACGTGGTCGTGCTCGAGTTCCCGAAAGGTGCCGAGCCGGCTGCGTACGGGCCGCTCATCGACAGCATCGGAGAGCAACTGCGCGCGTCGAAGCAGATCGACAGCGCGTCGTGGAGCATCCCCGATCCGTT
>DASVUA010000297.1:0-7172 GCA_036387295.1 Thermoanaerobaculia bacterium
CCTCACGCGGCTCACCTCCACGATTGCCGGACGCGACACGCATCTGCCGGTCATCGCCGGTTACGGTCCTGCCGCCGCGCGCGCGGCGCAGGCGGCGTTCGAGGTGTACGGCGGCGGCGCGAAGATTCATCCCGAGCTCAACGAATTGCCGGTGTATGCGTGGGGGCGCGGCAAGTGCTGTCTGCCTGTCGGCACCACGCGTTGCGATGTGGCGAAGAACGTCACCGCGCTGCTCGCGAAAGGCGATTTCCTGCTGCTCGAAGAGCTGCATCCCGCCACGCTGCTGCCGGACGATACGCAGCCTTCGCATCGGCAGGTGGTGCGGCTCGTGGACGTCTACTCGGTCGTCGATCCGCTGCAGCCGTCGAAAGAGCTGACGCGCCTCGTCTGGCAGGACGATGACGCGCTGACGTTTCCGCTCTGCGTCGCGGTGGCGAACGAGACCGGCGGCACGACGCAGACCGGCATTGCCCGCGGCAACATCGTGCTCGCCGACCACGGACGAACGGTTTCGAGCGAGTGGTTCCCCGAAGCGCCGGGTCCCGATGCGAAAGGGATCTCGCTGCGCAGCGGCCGCGCGTTCCGCTATTTCTTGCGCGAAGGGCCGCTCAGTTTCCGCATCGCCGCCGACGGGAACGCATCCGCCGCGTCGTTGCGCGCCGCCGATCCGCACCGCGCGCAGGCGCAGGTGACCGAGCTCGTTCCCTCCACCACGGCCGGAGTGCCGCTCGCGACCGGCGAGGGGACAGCGCAGACGACGCTCCTGTCGAGCAACGCCACCGCCACGCATTTCGTGGTGGAGACGAACAACGACGGACGGGCCATGATCCGCTTCGGTGACGGGGTGGCCGGCATGCTCCCGCCCGACGGCTCGCTGCTGCGCGCGGCGTATCGCGTCGGCGTCGGTCCGAGCGGGAACGTTGCGCCGGGCGCGCTCGCGCACGTCGTCTCGAACGGCGCGCTGCCGATCGATGCCGTGCGCAATCCGCTCCCGTCATGGGGCGGCGTCGCGCCTGAAGATCTGGACGAAGTGCGGCTCACCGCTCCTGCCGCCATGCGCGCGCACAGCGAGCGCGCGGTGACCGAAGACGATTACGCACGCGCGGCGATGCAGCATCCGCTCATCGCGAGCGCGGTGGCGACGTTTCGCTGGACCGGCACGTGGCACACGGTGTTCGTGACCGTCGACCCGAAAGGGCGCAACGAGCTCACCGAAGAATTGCAGGAAAGCGTGCGCGAATGGCTGACGCGCTACGTGCAGACCGGCTATGACCTCGAGATCGATCCGCCGCGGTACGTGCCGGTGGAGCTCGAAGTGGAAGTCTGCGTCGCGCCGGGCCATTTCCGCACGGATGTCGAACAGGCCATCGCGGCGGCGCTGAGCCGCACGAAAGGCGGCTTCTTCGATCCCGATCGTTTCTCGTTCGGTGAGCCGCTTTATCTGAGTCAGGTGTATGCGGCGATCACGTCGGTCGACGGCGTGTCGTCGGCCGAAGTGACGGCGTTCCATCGCTACGGCAATCCTCCGGCCGGCGAGTTGAGCCGCGGCGCGATCGCGGTCGGACGGACGGAAGTGATCCGTCTCGACAATGACCCCAACTTTCCCGACAACGGCCTGCTGAAGCTTTCGCTCCGGAGTGGCAAATGAGCTACGACCTGAAGGGCTGCGGCTGCTGCAGGGGAGGCGTGCACACGACGCCAAACGCGATCGTCAATCGCCCCGCGCTGTCGCGCATCGCCTATCGCATCGGCACCTACGGCTCGTTCCGCCGCGCCATGCTCGAGCGCATCGCCACGCAGCCGGCGCTCGCAACGTGGACCGCCCGCGACGAGACCGATTACGGCGTGGCGCTCATCGACATGTGGGCCTACCTCGGCGACATCCTGACGTTCTATCAGGAGCGCATCGCGAACGAAGCGTTTCTCCGCACCGCCGTCCATCGCGAGTCGGTGATGCGCCTCGCCGCGCTGCTCGACTATCGCCCTTCGCCCGGCGCCGCCGCCACGACCTTCGTCGCGTTCTTTCTCGACCAGGGCAAGACGTTGCAGATCCCGGTCGGCTTGCGCGTGCAGAGCGTGCCGGGGCAGAACGAGAAGCCGCAAAAATTCGAGACCATCGAAGCGCTCGCGGCCAGCAGCGCGCTCAACGCGCAACGGATTCGCGGCGTACCGGCGGCCTGGAACCCGTTCGCGAAGAATTCGACCGGCGGACCGCTCGCCGCGCAGCTCGAGCTTGCGCCTGGCGCCGCGCTGGCGCTGTTCGACCCGCAATCGGCGGAGTGGAAAACGGTCGCGAAGCTCGACGCCGAAACGATCGTCTGGACCCCCGCCGTGCAACGCGGCGGCATGACGCCGATGAATGCGCGCGCCGTGGCGACAGGGCGGCAGTTCGCGCTCTTCGGCAGCAACACTCCCGCGACGACGCTCGAGCACACCGTCTCGGACGAAGGGACGAACAACGTCAACGTGAAAGTCACCGAGGTGAAGACGGAGTTCGGCGTCTTCGGCCCCGCCAACATGTTGCCGCTCGACCGCGGCGTCACCGATCTCAATGCCGGCACGCGCATGCTCATCCTCCGCGCCGGCAGCGAGCAATACGGGGCGGCCGCGCGGCTCGCGACGGTGAGCAGCGTCGAAACGAAGCCGCTGGTGATGAAGACGAAGCAGAACGTCGCGCTCCAGAACTACGCGGCCAACGTGTCGGTGGTGACGTTCGCGATGAGCGTGGCCGGACGCCCGGCCGCGGCTTGCGGCAACGATCTGCTCGCGGTGTATGTCGTCGCCGACGACGGCGCGGTCTGGTCGCGCGTCGATGCCGACGGGTGGACCGAGTGGCATTCGCTCGGCGGCAATTTCGCCGACGTCGTTGCGGCCGAGGGGAAAAGTGGCAAGCGCGAGCTCATCGCGCGCGACGCGAGCAATCACCTCTGGCGCTTCAGCGATGAAGGCTGGACGTCGTTTGGAGACGAGCCGCGCGACCGGCTGACCGCCGGCACGTCGAAGCAGCTCGCGTATCTCGCGGCGCGCGGAGCGGACTCGAAACCGTACCTCCGCCGCCAGCTGCCCACCGGTTCGTGGGGCGAATGGGAACCGCTCGGCGGCCACTCGTGCGATCTTCTCACCGCCACCACGCGCGGCGACGGCGCGCTCGAAATCTTCATCCGCCGCAAGAATCACAATACCGTCTTCACCCGTCGCGAACTGACGCCCGGCGGCGCGTGGAGCGGGTGGGAGCCGCTCGCCGGCATCGTCCGCGCGCTCGAAGCCGCCGTGCACGCGGACGGAACCACCGTCGAGCTGTTCGGCGTCGGCAGCGATCACGCGCTCTGGCGCAATCGCCGCTCCGGCAATAACTGGAGCGGCTGGTCCTCACTCGGTGGCTGGATCGATCGCCTCGCGGTCGGCCGCCAGCAGAACGGGCGTATCTACGCGTTCGCCCGCGGCCACGACGGCGGCGTCTATCTGAAAAAGCAATCGGCGCCGAACAGCATCGGCTGGAACGGCTGGACGCTCTCGCACGAGCCGGAAGTGGAGTCGCTGACCTGCGCGCACGACAGCGCCGGCAACCTGCGCGCGTTCAGCGACGGCGGCTCGGAACTGCGGGAGTGGACCGGCGACAAATGGGTGTCGCGCGGCGTGCCGATGTTCGATCTCGCCGATCGCCGCCGCATCACCGTCGTCGAAGTGCACGGCGACCCGCTGCCGCTCGCGACGAAGAAGCATCCGGCCCTCATCAATGGCAGCGTGGTCCTCGTTCCGGCGGCGGAAATCGCATCGCTGGAGAAGGGGAGAACGATCCTCCTCGACGACGCGAAAAAACAGCCACACACCGCGACCGTCGTTTCCACCAGCACCAGCGCCGGCTTCCTTCACATCACCTTCACCCCCGGTCTCACGCGCGACCTCGATGCCGCCACGGCCACGCTCTACGGCAACGTCGCCCGCGTGACGCACGGCGAGACGGTGAAGCACGAAGTCCTCGGCAGCGGCGATGCGTCGCAGCGTTTCCAATCCTTCGGCGTCGCGAAGACGCCCGTCACCTTCGTGCCGCGGGCAGGGGCGCGCAACAGTGTGGCGAATACGCTCGAGGTCCGCGTCGACGGCGTGAAGTGGACCGAAGTCGAGACGCTCCTCGGCCGCGGCAAAGACGAGCGCGTGTTCGTCACCCGCATCGAGGACGACGAAACGATGTCGGTGCAATTCGGCGGCGAGCCCGGCTCGCGGCTCAACACGGGACGGAGCAATGTGACGGCGAAGTACCGCACCGGCGTCGGAAAAGCGGGGAACGTGCGCGCCGGCGCGCTCTCGAATCTCCTCGATCGCCCGGCCGGATTGAAGTCCGCCACCAATCCAGCGCCCGCCGAAGGAGGCGCGGCGGGGGAGTCGCGCGAGCTCATTCGCGTCAATGCACCGAACACCGTCCGCACGTTCGGCCGCATCGTTTCGCTGCGCGACTTCGAAGACGCCGCGCGCGAGCACGCAACGGTCGCGAAAGCGCGCGCCACCTGGACGGTCGACGATTTCGAGCGCGTCGTGCGCCTCACCGTCGCCGCGGAAGGTGGCGCGGTGCTGAGCGAGAATGCGCTCGCCACCATCGCCGCCGATCTCGATGCAAAGCGCGACGTGAACCGTGCGCTGCGGCTCCGCTCGCACGAGAACGTGCCGTTCGCCGTCGCGGCCACGCTGCAGGTCGACGACGCGCATCTGCTCGAAACCGTCGAGAAAGCCGCAGAAGACGCGGTCGCGGCGCACTTTGCGTTCGACGCGCGCGAGCTCGGCCAGCCGGTGCATCTCTCCGATGTCTACGCGGTGCTGCAGCGCGTGCCGGGCGTCGTGGCCGCGCGCATCACGAAGCTGAAGAAGAAATCGGGAGGGGCGGAGGTCGGCGATCACATCCTCCTCGTCGGCCATCAGATCGCCACGCTCGCCGCCGCCGACCTGACCGTGACGACGCAGTTCGCGACGCTTTGAGACGAAGACGATGACGAACGCCGCACTCGACTTTTACTCGCTGCTCCCGTCGCTCTATCGCATGCGCGACGAGGAGCGGCACGGCGCGCTCGGCCCGCTGCGCGCGCTGCTCGCGATCCTGCAGGAGCAGGCCGATCACATCCGCCACAACATCGACGATCTCTACGACGACTTTTTCATCGAGACGTGCGCCGAATGGGTCGTGCCGTACATCGGAGACCTCGTCGCGAACAATCCGCTGTACGAGGTCACGAGCACCCGCCGCGCGGACGTTGCGCGCACGCTGCAATACCGCCACGGCAAAGGAACGCAGCGCGTGCTCGAACAGCTCGGGCGCGACGTCACCGGCTGGTCGGCGCACGTGGTGCCGTTCTTCGAGCTGCTCGAATGGACGCAGCATCTCAATCACCTGCGCCTCACGCCGGCGAAGCCGAATCCGCGCGCCGTTCCACGCCTCGGGCCACAATCGTTCGAGCGCGTCGGCAGTGTCGACATCCGCAATCACGAAGTGCTCGATCGTTTCGACGGTCCGTTCGACACGATCGCCCACACCGTCGATGTGCGCCCGCCGGAGCAGGCGAGCGGCTGGCACAACGTGCACAACACCGGCTTCTTTCTCTGGCGCCTCTTCGCGCATCGTTTGCCGCTGGTCGACGCGCGCCCGCTCACGGGCGCCGCAAACGAGCACCGCTTTCATCTCAGCCCTGCCGGCCATCCGATCGCGCTGTTCCACGCACCTGCAAACGTGCGCGAACAGACCCTCACGCGCGAAGCAGATGTCGAAGCGCCGATCCGTCCGGCCGCATTCTTCACGAACGTCGACGCCTACTACGGCCCCGGCGCGAGCCTCTTTCTGACGAAGGACGGCAACGCGGTTCCGTCGAGCGCAATCTGCACGATGGATCTTTCGTCCTGGGCACGTCCGGAAGCGGGCCGCGTTGCGGTCGACGTGCAGCGCGGACGGGTGACGTTCGCCGCCGGCGAAGAACCAACGCAGGACGTCGTCGCCACCTGCACATACGGCTTCAGCGCCAACCTCGGCGGCGGTCCGTACGATCGCCTCGCCACGCTCGTCGAGGAAGCGATTCACATCCATGTGCCGGACGACGCCGCAACACTCACGGCCGCGGTCGCGCTGGCGCTGAGCACGAATCCGCTGCGTGCCGTCATCACCATCGACGACAGCCGGACATACGACGAATCGCTGACGATTCCGATCGGGCAGACCGCGCTCACCCTTCAAGCCGCATCGACGCAGCGCCCCACGATTCACGGCGACGTCGCCGTCACAGGCGGCAACGGACGTAATGGCCTGACGCTCAGCGGACTGCTGATTTCCGGAGGGCTGCACCTCGAAGGGGTGCTCAACGAATTGCGCATCGTGCATTCGACGCTGATCCCGGGACGGCGCCTCGATGAAACCGGTGCGCCGCTCGAATCACATCTGCCGTCGATCTTCGTCGCCTCGTCGAACTCCGAGCTGGCGATCTCGATCGAGCGGAGCATCACCGGCGCGATCGTCGCGCCGAGCGAAATGCTCGGCATCACGGTCAAAGACAGCATCATCGACAGCGCCTCGCGCGACGGCGAAGCGCAGTTCGCACCTGCACTCGTTTCGGGCGTGCACAACGCGATGCCGGCGCTCTCTTCGCCGCAACGCAAGCTCGTGGCGACGGTCGGCGATCTGCCGCCGCGCACCGTCGCGCTCAGCAATGCACCGGCGTCGCTCGACGCCGTCGCGGCGCTATTGCAAAGCGCCATTCGCGCGCTCCCCGATCAAGCCACCGAACAGAAAGAGACGATCGTCGTGGCCGCCGGCGGCACGCTCGTCCTCCTCGGCGGTGCGCGGACGCGCATCGGCATCACGCCGTTTCAAAACGATCCGACCGCGGCCGAATTGAAGCTCGTCGATGCACGCCAGGCGCTGGTGCTGTTCGGCGCCCGGCGCGAATCGCTCTCCATCACCGACGATGCGCCGCGCGTCGCCTTCCGCTACGACGACGAGCCGCTCGCGCAGGCCGTGCTGGGCGGCATTCCGGCGACGCTGACTGAAGCGCGCGACGCGCTCGCACTCGTGCTGACCGGTGCCGACGTCGCGATTGCGGATCAGCGCTTGCTCGTGATTCCGCACGGAAAGCGCATCGTCCTTCGTCCCACCAGCGCCGATCTCACCACCGTGCGCGAGCTCGGCCTCGCTACGG
>DASVUA010000298.1:0-2473 GCA_036387295.1 Thermoanaerobaculia bacterium
GAAGACTGTCTGCAGGCGCACACGCTCACCGGCTCGATCGGCCCCGGCAACCTCGTTTCAATCATCGTCGGGTCGGAGCAGATCACCGACGTCTTCAGCGCATTCGGCGAGCGCGGCGTGCGCGCCGAAGAGGTCGCGCACGCCGCGGTGAAACAGGCGCGCCGGTACATCAACAGCAACGCCGCGGTAGGGGAGCATCTCGCCGATCAACTGCTGCTGCCGCTCGCGGTGGGCGAAGGGGGCTCGTTCACCACGACACCGCTCAGCGGCCACTCGTTGACGAACATCGAGACCATTCGCCGTTTCGTCGACCGCGGCATCACGACCGAGCAGCTCAGCAGCGGAGTCGTGCGCGTGACGGTGCGTTAGCGCGCCGCGTTGACGCTCGCCTGCAACGTCGCGAGCACGAGCGACATCGCTTGATCGACCGCCCTGATCGCTTCGGCCTCGTCGACGTCGTGCAGCGGATGCAGCACGGGGGCACGCGTGACGTCGAGCGCGCGCCGCATCGCATCGTCGCCGATTGCGAGCGCGTCGAGGCAGCGCGTGAGCCGCACGCGCGTGGCCCATTCGTCGCCGCTGCGCGCGATCTGCAGCAGGTGAAAGAGCACTTCTTCGATCGCGCCTTCCGCGATCTCCCGCGTTCCGAGCTGCAGCTCGTCATGCCACGAGATGACGTTCTCGAGCGGCAACGCCGTCACCGTTCCTCCGCCGCCGCGCAAGGCGGCGACCCACCCGAACTCGAACGGCGACGCGTCGAACGCCAGTTCGCTGACGCGCACGTCGCCGGCGGTGCTGACGATGCCGCCGAATGCGCCCGGTGCGGCGATGTTGACGATGAGAAAGAGGTCGTGGAAAAAGCGTTCGACGAACGAGGCGGAATCGTGCGCGCTGATGCTTGCGCCTTCGTCGACGACGTCGAGCTCCACCTCGACGATCGTCGCCTCGGGGTGCACTGCGCTCCAGTCGGCGCGAACGCGCACCGTGCCGCTGCCGGTTGTGTACGTGCGCTCGCGCAGCATCGTGGCGACGTCGCGCCAGACATCGTGGTCGTGCGTGCCCTCGACGTCCGCGGCGAAGCGCGGCGTGCGGGCGAGTTCGGCTGTGAAAGTCATCTGATTCATGTCGTGATCTCCGCGATCAGCATCTCCCTCATCCGAGGAGCGGGCCCCGACTTCTACCGCCTGTCGCACCGGACATCTTTCCTTCCCTCGGAGGGGAGCTCAGAGCGCGATCGCGGGGCTACCGCCGGTGGAGATCGCCGCGCGAATCTTCCATTCCGAGGAGGTTCTTTCTCGAACCGGAAGAGTCCCTCGGCGCGACCGCACCTCCCGAGGTAAGGGCGCGGGAGTATGACACTTTTAAGTCACTTAAACGGTACGGCCCCGATCGCTGCTACTCTTTCCGCAACCAAATCCCGAGGAGAGCAAGGTGAAGAAACGACTGGCAATGAGTCTGGTGATGATCGTGCTGGCGGCAGGGCATGTGTGGGCTCAGGACGAGCCGCCGCAGGATGCCGAAGGGTGCAAGGATTCGAAGCTGCTGACGCGCTTCAACGGCTGCATCATCGTCGAGTGCGACGAGAAAGAATTCGACGCCGCGGACGTGTACGTCGGCGTGGAAGACCAGCAGCAGACGCTCGAAGGTCAGAAGGAAATCGTGTTGTACGACTGCGGCGACAAAGTGTCGATGCTCCAGCTCGTGCGCAATGCCGAGGGAGCGCTGAGGAAAGCGGGCTACACGAACGTTTACTCCGGATCGGCCGTCGCGAAGCCGGTCATCACCGCGCGCAAAGGCAATCAGTGGGTGCAGGTCCACGGCGTCGATTCCGGCGACGGACATTTCGGCTACCAGCAGACCGCGGTGCTCGTGAAAGCGATGGAACAGGAGATGGTCGCGAACGCCGACGCCTGGGCCGAGGAGATCAACCGGACGGGCAGCTGCTCGATCTACGGAATCCTGTTCGACACCGGCAAGTCGTCAATCCAGCCGGAATCGAGAACGTGCCTCGAAGAAGTGGCCAAACTCCTCCGCACGAATCCGACCTGGAAGATGCAGATCGAAGGACACACGGACAACGTCGGCGCCAAAGCGGCGAACCAGAAGCTGTCCGAACAACGCGCCGCCGCGGTCGTCGCATGGCTCACCGCAAACGGCATCGAATCCTCCCGCCTCACCGCCAAAGGCTTCGGTGACTCCGCCCCGATCTCCGACAACAGCAGCGAAAAAGGCCGCGCAGAAAACCGGCGCGTGGCGTTGAAGAAGCTGTAGTCGGGTGCCGCGCGGAATCCCCTGCGGATGCACGCTGGTCGTGCTGTCGGCAGGGGATCCCGCGCTGAAGCGCGGGATGACACAGCAGGTTGTGCGTTGAAGGGCCTTCCCCGTTGCACGGTGGAAGGTCCTTTCGGAAGCCGGCGATGCCTGTGGAGCGGCGGGCTCTTAGCCCGCCGGAGTGTTCATTGGTCGGCGGGCT
>DASVUA010000299.1:0-2850 GCA_036387295.1 Thermoanaerobaculia bacterium
ACCGCGATCCAAAGGTGAAACAAGCGACACAGTTGCAGTTCGAAGGGAGATCGCGACGCATGCCGTTGTCCGTCTGCGCCGTCAACGACACGGCTTCAACGTCTTCGCCTCGTCAGCCGTAGTCGCGCCATACGTCCAGACCGCGCCGGTCGAATCCTTGTAGGCGACCGCGCGGAACTCGCTGTTGCGCGAGAAATTCTGCACGCCGCCGTCATAGATTCCGTAGTTCCCGGTTCCATAGTGGAGTGCTTCGACGAGAGAATCCTCGAGAATGATCGAGGTCTGCACCACGAGGATCTCGCAGTCGGCACCTGCCGCTGCCGCGCGCACATTCCACGGCGCGAGGCGCGATTTCGAACAGCGTTGCGTGAAATTCTCGGCCGCCACGACGTACGCGTTGTTCTGGCGGTCCGGATTGCAGGCGGCGGTGAATGTAATGAACAGAGCAATCCCAAGCATGCGGTGCATGTCGGCTCCTTACGCAAGTTGACGGTTCGCCACCGGCGGGTGGCGAACCGTCACTCGACTGCGATTTAGGGGACGTTGTTGTTCATCGGCGGGCAGAGCGTGCGGTCATAGACCGAGCGTCCGACGTCGAGACGAAGCTTGTTGAGCAACTCCGAGTACAGCACCGTCGCCGGATGCACGAGATGCCAGTCGACCTGCGGGAAGGCGGCCGTTCCTGCAGCCGCGCCAGGGCGCGGCACGAGGCGCGTCGCGCTTGCCGGCGGGGTCTGCATCAGTTCGTAATACGCTTCGAAGTGCTTGCCCACGGCGGGGGCGTTGTTGTCCGGCGACGTCGGTGGAACGAACGGCGGCAGGTTCAGTACCGCGAGCTCGATCTTCCCTTCGGCATCCGGCTCGAGCATCATCGAGCGGCCGGCGGTGCCGTCGAACTTCGTTTCAACGAGCTCGATGTCGTCACCGGAGACGCTGATATCGGCAGCGACCCACGACGCGACGGCCTGTGAATACGGCGACACGCTGCCGGTCCCGTCGAGCCGCTGAAACTTGACGGGAGTGACATCGCTGCCGATCCGCGCCACGGAGTACGTGAAGACCTTGCCGCTGCGCAGCTTGAAGCGGGCGGCGACGAGGCCGGCCGGCGGATTGGATCCGAGCACCGATTGATCGAGCGTGCAGCCGGACGGGCAGACCTTTTTGAAGTCGGCAATCCAACTGTAGTCTTCGCGCTCGGTGGACGTCGTCGGAATCGCGAGAGGAACGCCGTTGACGCTGGCGCGTGTGTTGTTGCGGAACACGAGAGCGGGGAGATCGGCGGCGTTTGTGGAGCCTTTTCTGAGCGTGAGGTCAGAGCCGTTGAGAATCCACCCGCCGCCGCCGCCCACGGCGGCTTCGAGTGCGTCCTGCGCGGCGGCGAGAGACTTGTCGGCGAACAGCGCCTGGGCCACGGCCGCGTCGCGCTTGGGGCATTGTCCGCTGCAGTTGCCGGCGCGTGCGACGACCATCGGCGTGTGATGCGCGAGCGCGCCTCCGTCCGACGTGTGATAGGCGTGATCGACGTTGAGCAGCAGGACGGTGACTTCTTTACCGTCCTCGCTCGGTACGAATGCAATGAGACCACTGAAAAGAATTCTGAGAATGAAATCCAAGGTGTGTTCCTCCGTTTTAGTTCTGGTGCGTGGATCCGAACGGTGATCCGGCATGACCGATCACCTGAAACGGTGCCCACGCGAGGGGCGACTGATGGCCGATGTTCTTGCTTTCGAGCAAATCGAGTTGCGCCTGCTGCAGCGCAACTGTCACATCGCGGCCTGCTTCATAGTGACGATGGAATGACACCATGAGCTCCTGCGCTGTGGCGTCATCGACGTCCCATAAAGTGCCGACGACGGCGGGAACACCAGCGGCGATCAGCGGCCGCACCAGCGGCGCCACACCTTCTGGACCTACAGGAAGTCCTCCCGCGCTGCTGCACGCGGCAAGGACGACGAGCTTGGTCTGGTCGAGTTTCAGCTTCGTGAGTAACTCTTGTGCTTCGAGTGCGCCCCAGTGTTTCGCGGAGGGAGCGAACAGGATCACCGAGCGCGAAGGCGCATTGGGGACGGGCCGCGCGTGCGCGGCGACGTGGATGAGCGTCTTCGTGCGTGCGAGCGCAAGAAATGCGGGGACGGTTGCTTCTGCGCCGACGAGCAATTCGGCGTCTGCGCCGTAGGTACGCTGAATCTCCCGCGCTTCCTGTTCCGCGTAGGGCAAACGCTGCATGCCGCGCGCGTGGGGAAGCGCGCGGTTGAACGCCGGATTGCCGACAATGAGAGCCGTAGGATGAGTCACGTTGAGCGCGGCATCGCGGGCAAGAGAATAGAGATACAGGGTCGCGCTCCCGGCGATCGCGAGCGGCGCCTCCTGGATCAGATAAGGAGTGCCCGGACCGCGCAAAGCGCTGAAGGGGAGGCCGTGCATCGCGCCATCGGGCACAATGACGATGCGTACGATGCGTACACCCGTACCGGCCGACTCTCTCTTGATCACCGAGAGAGGGAGTGAGATGAGTCCCTCATAGGGCGCATGTAACGCGCGTTTGAACCCTTCGTGGTCGCGTTTCGCGGCACGTGCGTGCAGCTCTGCAGTCCAGCGCTCGACGTCCTGCCGGGTCGTGTTCTGCTGTGTCACTTCGAAGCGGTCCCGGGAAAGGATCCAGGTGTATGTCGCGTCTTTGAAGACACTGAAGACCATGAGGTAGGTGCCGGACGGAAGCGACGCCTGGATCTGACCCCGATCGGCCGTCTGGCTATTCGCGGTGAGCTCCTTGAACTGCTTCGGCACCGAGGGATGCTGGCGGATGAGGTCCAGCAACTCGAACGCGCGTGCCCGCTCGACGTAAGCGAA
>DASVUA010000300.1:0-6864 GCA_036387295.1 Thermoanaerobaculia bacterium
CCAAACAAATGCGCGCGACACGCGCGATGGCAGCGATTCGGACGCTGCTTCAGTTTGGAGTGCGGCGGCAAAGCCGCCGCTTTCTAACGCGAACGACAAACGAAAGCGGCGGCTCGCGCCGCCGCACTCCAAACTCATCACGCACCCTCGCACATAAGAAGTGCGAGCCAACGAACCGCTTACTGCAGCCGCATCTGTGTGCGGGCGGCGATCAGGTCGACTGTGCCTTTGCGGATCTCGAGGTCGATCGTTGCTGCGGCGGTTTCGGGGGTGGTTCGGATCGTTACTTTGCCGGTGTACTCCGGGCCGGCGCTGTCGGCGACGGCGGGCTTTCCGGCTTCGAACGTGATCGCGGGGGCGAAGAGCAGCTCGTTTGTGGCGGTCTTCGTCACTTCGACCGTGCAGCGGTAAACATTCTCCTGGTCGGTGGGGGTGAGCACGATCTTCCAGGTGAGCTCGCCGTCCGGCGTTTGCGAGCGGCCGCTGGCGGTTTCGGCGAAGAGCGGAACCGCGGCGATCGCGACCAACAGGGACACCACAACCATACGCTTGAGCATCTCGCCTCCTGCCCGACTCGTCGGGGTACGTCATTGAACCACGACGCACGATCGCGAGCCAGGCGCCGCCACACGGCGCGCGTCTTGCTGAGCCGCGAGCTACTGAGGGGCAACTTCAGGGTGGAGGAGAGTCATGTACGTCGAGAAAGTTCGCGAGATCGTCTCGCAGCACGGACGGCTGTCCGTGCCGGTCGCTGAGCTCACCGAGGACAGCGATCTCTACAGCGCCGGGCTCACGTCGCTCGCGACGGTCGGACTCATGCTGGCGCTGGAGGATGGCTTCGACATCGAGTTCCCAGACTCGATGCTCAGCCGCAAAACCTTCGGCAGCATCGCCTCGCTGGCAGCCGCGGTCGAAGAACTGGCCGGAAAAGCCGTGAGCGTCTGACGATGAGTGGTCTGCGGCCGCAAAGCGCGGCAGCGACCGACTTCAACGCGCTCCTCGCCGAGATCCACCGCGTCGGCCACGAAACGATCGAGCCGGCATCGCACGACGTCGATGCGTCTGCACGGTTTCCGCGCGAGGGCATCGACGCGTTACGCGAGCTCCGGCTGCTGAGCGCCTATGTCCCCGAGGAGCTCGGCGGCATGGGACTCGATATCGTCGAGCTCGGGAAAATCTGCGAAGCGCTCTCTCATTACTGCGCCTCCACCGCCATGATTTTCGCGATGCACCAGATCCAGGTGGCGTGCATCGTCCATCATGCCCGCGGCTCCGAATACTTCGAGACCATCCTGCGCGAGCTGGTCGGCAACCAGTGGCTGATCGCATCCGCGACGACCGAGCTCGGTGTCGGCGGCGATCTCCGCTCCAGCCTCTGCGCGGTCGAAGTCGAAGGCGACCGCTTCCGCCTCACGAAAAAAGCGCCGGTCATTTCTTATGGCGCGTTCGCCGATCAGATCCTCGTGACGAGCCGCCGGGCACCCGATGCGGCGTCGAGCGATCAGGTCGGCGTCCTGGTGCACAAAGCCGATTACACGCTCGAGCCGATCTCCGGATGGGACACGCTCGGTTTCCGCGGCACCTGCAGCTCCGGCTTCGTCCTCACCTCGGCGGGCGCCGTCGAACAGATCCTGCCGACGCCGTTCGATGACGTTCTGAGCCAGACCATGCATCCGTTCTCGCACATCGTCTGGTCGTCGCTCTGGCTCGGCATCGCCGCGGAGGCCATCAATCGGGCGCGGGCCTATGTGAGAGCCGAGGCGCGCAAAAATCCACACCTCCCGCCGGCGTCGAGCATGCGGCTGGCCGAGGCGGACATCGTGCTTTATGGGATGCGCAATAACGTCCACTGGACGGCCGCCGATTATGCACGGCTGCTGACGCAAGGCGATCTCGAAGCGTTCAAGAGTTTCGGATTCGCCACCAGAACGAACAACCTGAAATTATCGAGCTCTCAGCTCGTCGTCGACATCGTCAGCCGCGCAATGCTCATCTGCGGCATCTCCGGATACCGCAACGATTCGAAATTCGCACTCGGCCGTCATCTGCGCGATGCATACGGCGCGGCGCTCATGGTCAACAACGACCGCATTCTCGGCCATAACGCGACCATGCTGCTCGCGCTCAAGGAGACGTAATGACGGCGGCGACCCTCTCTCTCGACGACGCGTACAAGAGCTTTCGCGACGAACTGTTCGACGCGCGGCTGATCATGCCGACCGGCGTGCGCGGCGTTTACGCGCTGAGCAGCACGTTCGAGCACATCGTCCGCCAGTGGGAGGCGTACGCGACGCGAGAGGCCGCCGACCGGACCTACGAGGTCGTTCGCTTTCCGCCTGTACTGGCGCGGTCGACGTACCTCAAGACCGACCACATGGCGACCTTCCCGAACCTCATGGGCTCCGTACAGAGTTTCATGGGCGACGACCGGAATCACATGCAGCTCGCCAATAAACATGCGGCGGGCGAAGACTGGACCGTCGATCTTTCGCCGACGGAAGTGATGATGGCGCCGGCGTCCTGTTATCCGATTTATGCGGCGTCGACCGGCACCCTGCCGCCGGGCGGCCGCGCGGTCGATCTCGGCGGGTATGTGTTCCGGCACGAGCCGTCCGACGATCCGGCCCGGATGCAGATTTTCCGCATGCGCGAGTTCGTCCGCATCGGCACTCCCGACGAGGCATTGGAGCACCGCAATTACTGGCTCGCCAAAGGGGAGCAAATGTTGCGCGCGGCCGGCCTCGACGTACAGCCCGTGATTGCAAACGATCCGTTTTTCGGCCGTGGGGGACGGGTGATGGCGGCGACCCAGCGCGAGCAGGAATTGAAGTACGAGCTGGTCGTGCCGGTGGCCTCGGCGGAAAAGCCGACGGCCGTCGCCTCCGCGAATTATCACCTCGACCATTTTTCGGTTCCGTTCGACATCAAGACCGCCGATGGCGAGGTGGCGCACTCCGCCTGCCTCGGTTTCGGCCTCGAGCGCGTGACGCTCGCCCTTTTCCGCAAGCACGGTTTCGATCCCGCACAATGGCCTGCCAGCGTGCGGAACGTTCTCGCTCTATGACCACCCGGGTTCTCGAGCTCGATCCGAAGACGTACACCCGCCACGCAATCCACAGCGAGGGTCGCGTCTGGGCGGAGACCAATTGTTACGTCGATGTCTGGGTCGAGCTTTCCCACGCCCTCGGCTATGAGCCGCGTGCGGCGCTGCCGTTCACGTTCGCCATCGATTTCGAGGGCGATCAATGGACGTTTTTCAAGTTTCCCCTCCCCGACCTGCTCGACCTGTTCGGCCTCGACGTGCAGGAGCTCGCGATCTACAGACCGCTGGCGGCGCACATCGAGGAACAGCTCCAGCGCGGCCGGCCGGTGCTGATCGAGCTCGATTCGTACTATCTGCCGGATACCGCGGGGACGGCGTACAAGCTCGCGCATGTGAAATCGACCGTGGCGGCCGTGAAGATTGACGTCGAGAAGCAGCTCCTCGGCTATTTTCACAATGCCGGCTATTTCGAGCTGCAGGGTGAGGATTTCGCCGGCGCATTGCGCACCGGCGAAGCGGCGCCGGAGATGCTGCCGCCGTATACGGAGTTCGTGAAGATCCGGCCGCAGACGGACGGCGAACCGCTCTTACAGAAATCGCTCAAACTGTTCCGCAAGCACCTGGCCATGGTGCCGGCGGCCAATCCGTTCTCCAGCTTCAAAGAACGGTTCGAACAGGATCTGAAACAGCTCCTCAATGAGCCGCTGGAAACGTTTCACACCTATTCGTTCGCCACACTGCGCCAATACGGCGCCTGTTTCGAGCTCGCCGCGACGTACCTGCAATGGCTGGCGTCGCAAGGCGAAGAAGGACTGGAAGAGCCGACCCGCGATTTTCTCGAGATCTCGGAGAGCGCCAAGGCGTTCCAGTTCCAGCTCGCACGCGCGATGGCGCGCAAGAAACCGCTCGACCTTTCGCCGCTCGACGCCATGGGCGAGCGCTGGGAGCGGGGCATTGCGGCGTTGAAAGCACGGTATTCGTAAATGCTCGCAGCAGCCCAGTGGTCGCTCGCATCGACAGGCCCGAACGAGGCCTCCGATCCGGCGGGACTGGGCAACGTCACCTGGTCGCCCGCCACTGTGCCGGGCACCGCGCATGGTCACGATCTCGACGATCGCGACTGGTGGTATCGCGGCACGTTCGAGTACGACGACGGCGGCACAACGCTCCGGTTTCACGGTCTCGCGACGATTGCCCAAGTCTGGCTGAACGGAACGTTCGTTCTCGAATCGAACAACATGTTCGAGCGGCACAGCGTCGATGTGGCGTCGTTGCTACAGCCGCAGAATGAGCTCGTCCTCTGTTTTCGCTCGCTCAATGCGGCACTCACGAAAAAGCGCCCTCGTCCGCGCTGGAAAACGCGCTTGGTGCGACAGCAACAACTCCGCTGGTTCCGCACCTCGCTCCTCGGCCGGATTCCGGGCTGGACGCCGCCCACGCCGATTGTCGGCCCCTGGCGCGCGATCACTCTCGGCACGGACCGCGACATCGAACTGCGCCCCTACCTCGACGGCACAACAGGCGTGGTCGATTTCTCCTGCGCCACGAACGAGCCCTGCACGCTGAGCGTCGGTGGAACATCGGCTGAAATCCGCGGCTCCGGCCAATTGCGCATCGAGAACGCGGAACTGTGGTGGCCGCATACTCACGGCACGCCGTTCCTGTACGACTGCAGCGCGCGCTTCGGCGATGAAACCGTCGATTGCGGACGAATCGGATTCCGAAACGTGGAGATGAGCGACCAGCTCGAGCTTCGCGTCAACGGCCTCCCGGTTTTCTGCCGCGGCGCCTGCTGGACACAGACGGACAATTACGAACAGACGCTGACGCTCATGCGCGACGCCGGGGCGAACATGATCCGGGTCGGCGGCACGATGGTGTACGAGGCGGACCGCTTTTACGAGCTGTGCGATGCGCTTGGAATCATGGTCTGGCAGGATTTCATGTTCGCGAACATGGATTATCCG
The DNA here is from genome assembly GCA_036387295.1 of Thermoanaerobaculia bacterium. Classification (GTDB taxonomy): domain Bacteria; phylum Acidobacteriota; class Thermoanaerobaculia; order Gp7-AA8; family Gp7-AA8; genus QHVT01. The sequence continues at coordinate 5,011 of DASVUA010000300.1, forward strand.
GCCGACGACGCACAGTTCGCCGCGTCCGTACGTACCGAGGCCACGCAGCAACTGCAGAGGCTCCGGCGGCATCCGGCCGTCGTCATGTACTGTGGGAACAGCGAAGTGGAACAACAGGCGGCCATGCTCGGAGCGCCGCGCGAACTGTGGCGGAATGCGCTGTTCGCGGAGGTACTGCCGCAGCTCTGCGCGGGACTGCACCCCGACAGCCTTTACGTGCCGTCCAGCCCAAGCGGCGGCGCGCTCCCGTTTCACACCGGTGCGGGCGTGACGCATTATTACGGCGTCGGCGCGTACAAGCGGCCCATTGCCGACGCGCGCCGCGCACGCGTGCGCTTCACGTCCGAAACTCTCGGATTTGCCAACGTGCCGGAGAAAGACGTCGTCGATCTGGTCATGGAAGGCGACGCGCCGGCATTGCACGACCCGCGATGGAAAGCGCGCACGCCGCGCGACACCGGCGCCGGCTGGGATTTCGAAGACGTGCGCGATCATTATCTGCGCGAGCTCTTTTCGGCCGACCCGGCAGCATTGCGCTATTCGGATACGGCGCGTTATCTCGAACTGAGCCGCGTCACGACAGGCGAAGTGATGTCGCGCGTTTTCTCGGAGTGGCGCAGTACGCACAGCACGACGCACGGCGGCCTGGTGTGGTTTCTTCAGGATCTCTGGCCCGGCGCCGGCTGGGGGATCCTCGACAGCCGCGCAATCCCGAAAGCATGTTTTTACTATCTGCGGCGCGTCTGGCAACCGCGCACCGTCGTCTTCACCGATGAAGGACTGGACGGCCTTCACGCCCATGTGGTCAATGAGACCGCCGAGCCGCTGACCGGAACGCTGGAATTGACACTGCTGCGCGACGGACAGGTGATCGTGGCACAGGCAACCGCGCCGTGCGAAGTCGCGGCGCGATCGACGGTCACATTCGAGTCGGATGCGATGCTGGGCGCGTTCTATGACGTCGCATATGCATACCGTTTCGGTTCACCGAAACACGACGTGACGATTGCGACGCTGCTCGCGCCGGGCGGCGGCGTGATCGCCGAGGCGTTTCATTTCCCCATTGCGGCTGAACCGAAACGGGCACTCGGCGCGACTGTGACTGCCGACGCGCGGCAGCTCGACGACGGGCGATGGGACGTCACGTTGACCAGCGACCGTTTTCTTTACGCCGCGCATTTCGACACGGCGAAGCTCCTGCCGTCCGACAATTACTTTCATGTCGTCCCCAACCGCGTAAAACACGTCATTCTCGCAAGCGGTGACGGCTCGAAGCCGCGCGGCTTCGTCGAAGCGCTCAATCTCGACGAAGCGGTGCGCATCGTGGTGCACGAATGACGATCGCGCGGACGCCGCTGTTCTTCGGCCCGGACGAACGTTCGCTGTTCGGGTGGTATCACGCTCCTGAAAGCGATGGTCTGCACGGCGACATGGCGGTGCTGGTCTGTCCGCCGATCGGCCACGAATACGTCAACTCGCATCGCTCCATTCGGCATCTGACCGACCGGATTGCGGAGGCCGGCATTCCGGCGATGCGATTCGACTACGACGGCACAGGCGATTCGGCCGGCGGCGATGAAGATCCCGGCCGTCTGCGCGCGTGGCTGCAATCGATCCGCACGGCGGCCGACGCCTTGCGCCAGCTCTCCGGCTGTGTACGCATTGCACTGGCGGGAGCGCGGTTCGGCGCGACCCTGGCGGCGCTCGCGGCGGCGGACTTTGACGTTGCGACGCTCGTCCTCTGGACGCCGGTCGTCCGCGGCCGGGCCTACATGCGCGAATTGAAGGCATTACAGCTCACAGGCGCCACACGCGAATCGAAGGAGCTCGAGCCGGGCGGATTTCTGTACACCG
>DASVUA010000301.1:0-3096 GCA_036387295.1 Thermoanaerobaculia bacterium
AGCCCGCCGAATCAGCGCTCGGCGGGCTGAAGCCCGCCGCTCCACCGAAGACGCTCGCGCAGAACAGGACCGCGGTCACGAAGGCGTCGTCGCTACTGCTGCCGCGACCGCTTCCGCCTCGTCTTTGTCCTTCCGGTTGCGCAGCATCTTGCCGGCAGCTTTCGCGACCTTGCGGCCTTGCGCTCCGCGAGAATCGCCGTTCGGTTTGGAGTGCGGCGACGCTAGTCGCCGCTCTCACTTGCGGAGGCGCCAGCCTCCGCTTCTCGGCGCATGCGGCAGCTGACGCTGCCGCGAGTGATAGCGGCGACTGTCGTCGCCGCAGTCCAAATCAAACGCGCGTTTCGCTGCCGCGAACGCCAGTTCATCAATAGCCCGCCGAGCTTTCAACGGCCGGCGGGCTGAGAGCCCGCCGCTCCACAGGAGACGAGCGCGGGTCGACAAATGAGAAACGGCGGGCTTGCGCCCGCCGTTTTCATGCACCGCGTTCGAAGAACGCTTACTTCTGGATCGAGAGATTGCCGCCGCCGAGGGGGGCGGAGGTTTCGTAGAGGGGCTGGTTGGTGGACTTGTTCCAGACGCGGATCGCGAAGAGGTCGGTCGCCGCGTCGGTGATGGTGATTCGGAAGCCGTAGGTACCGCCGCCGTTGACCGTGCCGGTGCCCTGGAGCACGGCCGTGTTGCCGGAGACGACGAGCCATTCGTGCGCCGTACTCTTGAACTGCACGCCGGCGACTTCAAAGTGCGTGTTGCCGGCCGGCGTCGCGTTCTTCTGATACTTCGCGTTCACGTTCAGGCTCGCCTTGCCGGACGGGGTGGCGATCCAGCCGCCGCCGGTGACGGAGCCGGCGTTCGCGTCGGTAACGACGATGTTGTCGAACGACGACGCGGCCGTCGCGCCGTCATCGTCGGAGACGACGATTGCGACGTTGTAGATGCCGGCCGCGGCGTAGCTGTGCGACGCGCTGCAGGTGCCGGCGGCGCAGGCCACGGTCGACGTCGTGCCGTCGCCCCACGCGAACGTCGCGGAGTGCGTGTCGGCCGTACCGGCGTCGGTCGTGTTGACGCTCACGGTGGTCGACGTACCGGCGACGAGCGAGCCCGTCGGACCGGTGGTTGTCACGATGAGAGGCGCCGCATTCGTGATGGCGACGGAGACAGCAGCGGTGCCGGTCGCGGCCGACGCATCGGCCGCGGTGGCGGCGATCTCGTATACGCCGTTGTCGTCCGGCGTGAAGCTGACGTTGCCGCCGTTGCCGTTCGCGAACGGCGCGCCGTTCTTGGTCACCGTCCAGGCGATCGTGAGCGCGTCGGCGTCGAGATCTTCGGCGGTGATGGTCGCGCTGACAGACGCACCTTCCACACCGGTAGCGGGCGCGCTGATGGAGGCCGTCGGCGCGTCGTTGACCGCGGCCACTTCGAGCGTCACGCTGCTCGTCGCACACGCGCCGTCGTCGTCGCAGACCTCGTAGGCGAAGCTCGCCGCACCGTTGTAGTTCGAGGCCGGGGTGTAGGTGACGACGCCATTCGCGAGCGCTACGGCGCCGTGCGTCTCCGCGGTCGCGGTGACGCCTGAGACGGTGAGCGTCTGGTTGCTTTCGTTGGACGGGCCGGCGTTGTCGTTCGCGGTCAACTCGCTTGCGGTGAACTGAAGCGGCGTGTCTTCCGTCGCGGCGCGATGGTCGCTGGACGCGTTCGGCGCGTCGTTCACTTCGTACACGGTGATGGAGACGGTGGCGGTGTTCGAGCTCTTCGAGCCGTCGCTCGCGCGGTAGGTGAAGCTGTCGGTGCCGTTGAAGTCAGGCAGCGGCGTGTACGTCTGATTCGCGCCGCTGCCGCTCAGCGTGCCGTGCGCAGGCTCGGTGAGGATCGTGTACGTGAGCGGGTTGTCGCTGCCGTTGACCGCTGCGAGCGTGAACGTCTTCGCCGCATCTTCATCGACGCCGATCGCGCTGTTCTCGACGCCGGGAGGATTCGTGCCGTTCACACCGGCTTCGATCGCGTTCTCTACGGCATCCGCCACTTCTTCGAAAAAGTCGTAGCCGGTCAGCGCTTCGACCTGATCGACGCTGGTGAGATAGCCCATCCAGTCGTTGTTCCGGATGCCCTGCACGTTCGGCATGATGACGGCGATGGTGCGCGTGCCGGCGGTGACGCGGCGGACGTCGTTGCCGTCCTGCTTCGGAATGACGAGCGCCACTTTCCACGTCACGGCCGGAACCGTCACGTGGCCGCCGGCGATCGTCGTCGTGAAGCCGTTGCTGCCGCTGCCGCCCGTGCCCGAGCCGCCGGCGACGATGTACACCTCGTTCGCCGGAAGCAGCGTGCGCAGGTAGTTCTCCATGTTCGCCCACGGACCCTGATTGTTGTCGGGGGCCTGCGGAATCATGTTGGTCATGAGGAACGTGGCCTGATTGATCGGGCTCGAGCTGGCGGGATCGCGGTCGGCGTTCGGGACCATGTGCCCGCGGTCGAAGCCGGAAGCGGCGTAATCGACGTGCGTGACGCGGTACCAGTCGGCCGGGACGGCGGGATCGGCGCGGAACGTATCGAAGCGCGCGAGCGTCCCGATCCATTCATCGGCGAGATGCCAGCTCACCCAGTTCGGCGTGCCGCGCTCGCGGTTGTACGAGAGCGTGAACTCCGGCTTCTCCATCAGATAGTTGTTCGGCGTGTTGACGTCGGCGGTGGCGTCGGTCGGATTGCCGAACATCGTATGGACGTCGGACGAGTACGCCGGCGCGTCGCCGGTGGCGACGGTGAACGTCGCCGTGTAGTTGCGCGTGAGGAGGTCGGTGTTCGTGCCGCCGTCGTCGAGATCGGTGTCGCGGACGAAGTCCTTCACGATCGTCACGCTGCACTGCTCGCCGGGCACAAAGTTGACGTTCGGGATGATGATCCAGGCGTTCGGGCCGCCCGGTGCGATCGTGGCGCTGTTGTGCTGGCCGCTCGAGACGCAGGAGATTGCGAACCAGCCGTTCTCGACTTCGACCGGCTCGGTGAACGTGACGGTGATGTTCGCGTCGCGCGGGGCGTTGCTGCCGTTGTGGCGCGGATCGCTGCTGAGGACGGCCGGCGGCAGTTCGACGATGGGCGTGG
>DASVUA010000302.1:0-1790 GCA_036387295.1 Thermoanaerobaculia bacterium
CTCCCGCTCCTGCAAACCGCTGCCGCTCCGGCCTGAGCCCGATTCATGGCGTCGCGTTTGCTGCGCTCGTCAGCAGCAGCTCGGGAGGTGTTACGTCTGCACCAGCAGAGGATGCTGATCTTCTCGATCATTTGATCGACATCGCGCCGGTTCCGATTGTCGTGCTGTCGCTCGACGGAACGGTCGTCATCTGGAACCACGCCTCGGAACAGCTCTTCGGATGGCCGGCCTCCGAGGTGATCGGTAAAGAAAATCCTTCCACCCCTCCCGAACTACGTGAGCAGGCCGCCTTGCTGCGCGAAGCGGCGTTGCGCGGCGAGCGCCGGGTCGTCGAGACGTGGCGCGTCCGCCGGAACGGTGAACCGGTCGAAATCGTCCTCACCGCGGCGGGGCTCAGGACGCGCGGCGGCGAGGTCCGCTACGGCATCGAGATCGTGCACGACCTGACGGAGTTCCGCGCGATCGAATCGCGCGCCGGTGCGGCCGAGGCGCGCGCTCGCGCCGTGTTCGAGAACGTGACGGAGCTCGGCGTGCTGTTCGTCGGTACACATGGCCGCGTGGTCGACGCGAATCGCGGCGCCGAATTGCTGCTCGACCGTTCCACCGACGAGATCATCGAAGCAGACATCCGAACGCTGCTCGAGGTCGATCCGGCCGCATTGACCGAGCCGAACGTACAGCCTCACTTCGGCACCGAGACGCTCTGCAGAAAACGCGACGGCAGCCGCTTCTGGGCGGACGTCGTGATCGCACCGATCCGCGCCGCGAGCGGCACGGTGACGGATTACGTGTTGCTGCTGCGCGACGTGAGCCGGCGGAAGCGCGAGTACGAGCGCGAGCGGCAGCGGATGCAGCAGAGCGCAGCAGTGGCCGCCTTCGCGCAGCGCGCCACCCGCGAGGCGACGCCGGAAGCGGTGGTGGAAACGGCCGTCGAGCATCTCGCCGCGGCGATGCAGGTCGATTACACCGAGGTGCTGACGCCGGTGGCCGGCGGCGCGCGCCTGTCGAGCGCACACGCGTTCACGTGGGAAGCGGCGCCCGAGCTCGGGGTGATCGTCGATCCTGCAGGGACGATCTATGCCGACGCGCTCGCGCAGCGCGCGCCTGTGGTGCGCGAGCTCCACGCCGGCGATTACGCCGCGGCGCCGCATCTGCGCACGCTGGGGCTCCGCTGGGGTGCGGCGATTGCGATGGGTCCGGAGAACGCGCGATGCACGATGAGCGCGTTCTCGCAGACGGCGATCGCCGAGTCCGACATGTATCCGCTGCAATCGATCGCCACGATTTCCGAGGCGATCATCGCGCGGCGGCGCGCGGAATTCGATCTGGCGGAGCGCGATCGCACGCTCACGATGATCCTCGACCAGATGCCGGCCGTGCTCTCGACGTTCGATCGCCAGTTCCGGTTCTCGTCCGTGCAGGGCGCCGGGCTCCGCCTCCTCGCGGGCCGCCGCGATTCGAAGGACCTGACGCTGTTCGACATCGCACCGCATGGCAGTCCGGCGCATCTCGCGATCGAAGGGGCGCTGCGCGGCGAGTCGTCGTCGTACGTCGGCGAGTATCTCGATCGGCTCTACGAGAACCGCGTCGAGCCGCTGCGCAACAGCGACGGCGAGATCGAAGGCGCGGTGAACCTCGGCATCGACATCACCGAGCGGCGCCGCGACGAAGAGGCGTTGCGCGCCTCGCGCGAAGAGCTGCGCCGCCTCTCGGCACGCCTCAACAAACTGCAGGAAGAAGAGCGCCGCCGCATCGCGCACGAGCTCCACGATGAGCTCGGCCAACGCCTC
>DASVUA010000303.1:0-1917 GCA_036387295.1 Thermoanaerobaculia bacterium
TTCCATGAATCTCTCCTTGAAGTGAACCTAGAACTGTGCGGCTTCGGTCGATCCTGCGAGCGCGGTGGTCGACGACTCACCGGCACTCACTGCTTATGCGACTTCGTCGAAATAGCCGGTACCGACTTCGCGCTGGTGGCGCGTGGCCGTGTAGCCGTGCTGTTCGGACGCGAACTCGGCCTGCTGCAGGCGCGAGTAGGCGGCCATTCCTTCGTCTTTGTACTGACGCGCGAGCTCGAACATCGAGAAGTTCAGCGCGTGGAAGCCGGCCAGTGTGACGAACTGGAACTTGTAGCCCATCACGCCGAGCTCGCGCTGGAACGTCGCGATCTGCTGCGCGTCGAGCTTCCTGGCCCAGTTGAATGACGGCGAGCAGTTGTACGCGAGCAGCTTGCCGGGGTATTTGGCGTGCACGCCTTCAGCGAACTCGCGCGCCTCGTCGATGTCGGGCGTTGACGTCTCGCACCAGAGCACGTCGGCGTACGGCGCATACGACACCGCGCGCGCGATCGCGATCTCCAATCCATGCTTGATGCGATAGAAGCCTTCCGCCGTCCGCTCGCCGGTGATGAACGGATGATCGCGCTCGTCGACGTCGCTCGTGAGCAGCGTCGCGCTGTGCGCGTCGGTGCGTGCGATGACGAGCGTGCCGACGCCGCTGACGTCGGCGGCGAGCCGTGCCGCGTTGAGCGTGCGGATGAACTGTGAGGTCGGCACCAGCACCTTGCCGCCGAGGTGACCGCACTTTTTCTCGGAGGCAAGCTGGTCCTCGTAATGGACCGCCGCCGCACCCGCTTCGATCATCAGCTTCATCAGCTCGAACGCGTTCAGCGCGCCGCCGAAACCTGCTTCCGCATCGGCGATGATCGGCGCGAACCAGTGCGTGCCGGAGCGCCCTTCCATGTGGTCGATCTGATCGGCGCGCTGCAGCGCCTGATTGATGCGCTTCACCACCATCGGCACCGAGTTCGAGGGATACAGCGACTGATCGGGATACATGTGGCCGGCGAGATTCGCGTCGGCCGCCACCTGCCAGCCGGAGAGATAGATCGCTTTGAGGCCGGCGCGCACCTGCTGCACGGCCTGATTGCCGGTGAGCGCGCCGAGCGCATTCACGAACGGCTCGGTGTTCAGCAGTTGCCAGAGCCGCTCGGCTCCCATTTCGGCGAGCGTGTACTTGATGTCGATCGAGCCGCGCAGGCGCAGCACGTCTTCCGCCGTGTACTCGCGCGTGATGCCGTCCCAGCGCGGGTTGGTTTCCCAGTCTTTCGCCAGGATCTGCGGGTCGCGTGCTTCCTTCAACATGGTCATGCGGTTACTCCTGTTCGTTGCAGTAATTCGTTCGTTCTTGTGTGGAGCGGCGGGCGCTCAGCCCGCCGACGTGTTCGATTGTTCGGCGGGCTAAGAGCGCGCCGCTCCACCAGCCGTTTCGAGTTCGAGCAGCTCTTCGTAGGCCGGGAGCGTGAGGAAATCCGCCAGCTCGTCGGCCAGCACCAGGCGGTCGAAGATGCGCGCCGCGCGCGTGACGCGGTCGCTCGTCTCCATCGACGCCACCTCTTCATCGCGGATGCGGCGATAGAGCTCCGCGTCGATCGTCCGGCCGTCGTCGAGCTTCGCGCCGTGATGGATCCACTGCCAGAGCTGCGTGCGCGAGATCTCCGCGGTTGCGGCGTCTTCCATCAGGTTGTAGAGCGGCACCGCGCCGCTGCCGCCGAGCCAGGCGGCGACATACAGAATCCCGACGTTGATGTTCTGACGCACGCCTTTCTCCGTGACCACACCTTCGGGTAGCCGCAGCAGGTCGTCGCGCGTGATGTTGACTTCTTCCCGTTTGCGATCGAGCTGATTCGGCCGCGGCATGTGCTCGTCGAACACGTTCTTCGCCGTCGCCACGAGCCCCGGATGCGCGACCCAGGT
>DASVUA010000304.1:0-4434 GCA_036387295.1 Thermoanaerobaculia bacterium
CATCACAGCCGGTCCCGGTCCCGAGCTGTCGAAAACGATCTTCCAGGTGCCGTCCGCTTGCTTTCGCCACGTCGATACAAATGAGCCGACATGCATCCCGTTCGGCAGATACACCGGGCCGGAGCTCAGCCCGGTCGTGCCGTCGGATGAAACGGAAACGCGATCGGGGCCCCAGGCGAATGGCGCCTGCGGGCGGGAGAAGTAGCGCGACCAGGCGGCCACGATCGCCTCCTTCCCCCGCAGCGTTGCGGTTTCGGAGAGGAACGTCGCATCGTCTGCAACGAAGGAGAAGAACTTCGTCTTGTCGCGGTCGGCGAACGCCTTCGCGAACGCGATCTCCGTCTGGCGAACGTCGTCCATCGCGTCGGCGGCGGCGGAGGTGGTGAGCAGCATCAGCGAGAAAACAGCAGCGGCGATTTTCATGATCTCGGCCGCACAGTTTTGCAGCGTTGCGCGGCGGCAGGCGCAACATTCCTGTGAGGCTGTGCTGCTCGTTTGTAACGTCCGCCGTCAGCGCCTGAAGACGTTCTTCAGGATGAAGATCGCGTTCGCCGGCCGCTCAGCAAGGCGGCGCATGAGATACGGATACCACTCGGTGCCGAACGGGATGTACACGCGCATGCCCCAGCCGTCTTTGACGAGCTGCTCCTGCAGGTCGCGCCGCACGCCGTAGAGCATCTGGAACTCGAACGCGCTCGGCCGGATGTTCTCGGCGCGCGCGAAGGCGATCGTGGCGTCGATCATCTTCGGATCGTGCGTGGCGATGCCGTGATAGACGCCGCTCTTCAGCAGGATCTTCATCAGCTTCACGAAGTTCGCGTCGACCTCCGATTTCGCCTGGAATGCGATCTCCGGCGACTCCTTGTACGCGCCCTTGCAGAGCCGTACGCGAATCCGCTGCTCGCAGAGGTCGTTGACGTCGCCCTCACTCCGAAAAAGGTACGCCTGAATGACGGCGCCGATGTGGCCGGCGTTGCCCGGCTGCCGATGCAGCTCCTGCACGACGTCGAGCGTCTTCTGCGTGTACGCCGAGCCTTCCATGTCGATGCGGACGAAGCTGCCGAGCTTTGCGGCGTGTGCCACGACGTCGTTCGCGATGCCGCGCGCGACCTGCTCATCGACGTCGAGCCCCATGTGCGTCAGCTTGAGACTGACGTTCGCATTGAGTTTTCGCGCGGCGATGGCGTCGAGCATCTGGTGGTAGAGCTGCGCGCTGTGGCGCGCTTCCTCGAGATTCGTGACGTTCTCGCCGAGGTTGTCGACCGAAACGCTCATGCCCCGCGCGTTGGTGGCCGCGGTGGCTTCGAGTGCTTCGTCGACCGACATCCCGGCGACGAAACGGCCCGACATTTTCCGGCCGATGCGCGAGCGCTCGGCGACGTTGCGGAGAGCCCGGCTCTCGGAGAGTGCGATGAAAAACGCTCGGAACAAAAGGTCAGCTCGCTTTCGCGACGGTGATCGCACAGACGCGCACCGCCCCCGCATCGCGGAGCGCGGACGCGCAGGCGCGGAGAGTCTCGCCTGTCGTGCAGATGTCGTCGACTATGAGAATGGATTTGTCTTTCACGCGGGATGACGCCGCGAAGGCGCCTTTGACGTTCGCCGCACGCGCCTTTTTCGGCAGCGTCGACTGCGTCGCTTGCTCGCCGCTGCGCGTCAGCAGCGTCATATCACAACGTACCGCGGCGCGCGGCGCGAGCGCGCGTGCAAGCAGTTCCGACTGGTTGTAGCCGCGCCGCCGCTCGCGCGCCGGCGACATCGGCACCGCCACGATCGCGTCGAACGCCGTATCGCCGCGCGCGGTGAGCGTTTCGTGCAACAGGCGCGCGAGTGCGTCATCGAGAAAATCGTGGCGCTCGAACTTCAACGCCAGCAGCAGCCGCTCGAGCGCGCCGCGATACTCACCCCATGCGTCGCACCAGTCGAGCGGCAGCGGCGTGTCGTGGCACTGGAGGCAGAGGGTCGGTGGCGCGGCGGTGGTGATCGGTTCTCGGTTATCGAATGTCTGTGCGGATTCGCGGTGAGGCGCAGACGACTGAGAACTGACAACCGACAACATGCCCGTCGCCAACACGCGCAGCGGCAATGCGCACGAGCGGCATTTTCCGCTCTCGATCTTCGGCAGCGACGACCAGCAGGGAGCGCAGCAGGAAGCGGTGCGATCGCGCCACGGAAGCTCGCGCGCGCAGACGACGCACCACGACGGCAAAACGATTCGGAGCGCTTCACGTCCTACTATCGACAACGCGCCGCGGACTCTGCTCTGCACGCCGCTATTCTAAGGAGTGTGACTTTGAACAACCAGAAATCATCCCGTATAGTGCCGGCCATGAAACGGATTTCCCTTTTTGCAGCGCTGTTTCTGCTCAGCGCGCTTCCGGCACTGGCGCAGTCGAACGAGTTCGGATTCATCGTGGGCGGAAGCCGGATGTTCGTCGACGGAGCCGACCGCGAGCCAGGCGTCGAGTTCAGCGACGCGACGTTTTCGCTCTCCAACAATTCGTTCGATCTGTTCTGGGCGACGCAGATGGAGCCGTCGACGTGGCTCCGTTTGAAGGTCGGGCGGATCGAGGGGCCGGTCGCGATCGGCTACATGGGCCCGGACAACAACGACAACGGTACCGAGCCGAACCTTTACCGCCGCGATGAAGAGGGCGAAGTGCAGCACGTCGAGCTGAACGTCGAGTACCGGTTCTCAGAGTCGTACGGCTCGACCGGCATCTTCGCCGGCGCCGGCGTCTACCGTCAGAGCGTGCCGGAGTTCGAATCGAGCGTGAACTACGGCTTCAATGCCGGCGTCAACGCCGACTTTCCGATCACCCGCCGGTACGGCTTCATGCTCGAGGGGGCGTATCACTGGACGCGTGCCGATTTTCAGCCGCGCTACCTCACCCTGGGCGCGGGGCTGCGCGTTTCCTTCTGATCTCCCCTCTTACCGGCACTGACATTGCTCTTTCCTCGTTCGAGTTGCGCGAGCAGCTCTGAAGGAGGATTACAGATGGCAAGTTCTGACAACTCGCGGCACGTCCGCGACGTAATGACAGCAAACCCGGAGAGCGTCAGCGCGAAGGACAGCATTCGCGAGGTCGCCCGGATCATGAAGGATTCGGACACGGGCGTCGTGCCGGTGGTCGATGGCCGGAAGATCATCGGTCTCATCACCGACCGCGACATCGTAGTCCGCGGCGTCGCTGAAGGAAAAAGCGTCGACGACATGAGCGTCAACGAGATCATGACGAAGTCGGTCCGCAGCGTCCGCGAGGATGCGACGGTCGGCGACGCTCTGAACATGATGAGCAGCGCGGACATCCGCCGCATCGCCGTCGTGAATCAGAATGACGAGCTCGTCGGCATCGTCTCGATCGGCGACATCTCGACGAACACGAACGCGGACGGCAAGGTGGGCCAGGCGATCGAATCGATCAGCGAAGCCCCGCCGAACAACTGAGCCACAAACATCGACGCAGAACCAGACGGCGGGCATTCAGCCCGCCGTTTGCCTTTTCGGGGGCACGACGCGCGGCGCCGGACAGGAATGCCGCCGCAGGCGGGAACCGTTCAACCCGGCGTGAAATCCCTGATCGCTTCCGCTCTCGCGCTGCTCGTCTGTGCCCCGCTGTTCGCCGCCGACGTCGATCCGAAGCTCGATCGTGCGGTGCGTGACGCGCTCCCGATCTGCAGCGACGCCAAGCTGACATACGGCGACCTGCCGATCAAATTGCCGGCTCGTTTCACCGGCACGGTGGCGCGCGTCGAGAGCGCCAGCCCCACCTGCGACACACAGCTCGCGGTCGTGGTCTCGCCGGCGGGGAACGTCTTCATCGGCGCTCCGTGGCCGATCGCCGACGAGGAAGGAAAGTCGGTCGAAGAAAAACTGAAGAACTTCGCCTGGCGCAACCTGCATGAGAACGTTACGGCGACTGTCGATCCGAAACGGACCGTCGACGGCCTCTTCAGAACGACGATCATGCAGACGACCGAGCACGGCAAGATGCCGATGGACGGCTACATCGACGAAGACTTCCGGATGTTCTTCTTCGGCTCGTTCAAGCCGATGAACGGCGACATGCGCGCCGCGCGCGTGAAGGCGTACGAGCCGCTGCTCGCGACGTCGCCGACCAAAGGCAGCGCGAGCGCGAAGGTGACGGTGGTCGAGTTCTCCGATTTCCAGTGCCCCTCCTGCCAGCGTGCGGCCGGATACCTCGAGCCGATTCTCGCCAAGCATGGCGAGAAGGTGCGCTACATCCGTTTCGATCTCCCGCTGAGCGGCCACGCGTGGGCCTTCCCCGCCGCGCTCGCCGGCCGCGCCATCTACCGCCAGAAGCCGGAGCTCTTCTGGGAGTACAAGAAGCAGGTGTATGCGAACCAGAGCGGCATGAACACATTCATGTTCTGGGATTGGGCTCGCGGCTTCGCGGAAGATCACGATCTCGA
>DASVUA010000305.1:0-13750 GCA_036387295.1 Thermoanaerobaculia bacterium
GATTTCGTGCATTGGGAGCGGCACATCGCGCTGATGGCCGACGTGCTGACGACCGACCTCGCGGCGCGCGACGGCATGTACGCCGTGCTCGGCAATCACGATTACTGGGCGAATCCGGATGGCGTCATCGCGGCGCTGACGATCAAAGGCGTGCAGTTCATCATGAACCGCTCGGTTGCGATTCGGCGCGGTGACGACATGATCGCGCTCGCCGGCGTCGACGAGGTTTATCGCGGGCGGCCGGACGTGAACGCCGCCTTTCAGCGCGTCGACGCGCGTGTGCCGTGCATCGGCCTCAGCCATCATCCCGATGTCATCGAGCTCCTCGAAGAACGGCGCATCGACCTGCTGCTCTGCGGCCACACGCACGGCGGGCAGATCCGCTTTCCGTTCTTCGGTCCCGTCGTCGTGCCGTCAAAGCACGAGGGGCGCTACGCGAGCGGATTTCACCGCGTCGGGCGTGTGTTGATGTACGTCAGCCGCGGCCTGGGCGCCATTCCGCCGCTGCGCATCCTCTGCAAGCCGGAGATTGCAACGTTCACCCTGCGGCGCGCTGCTCATGACGACGAAACTCTCCGAGGTCTGGCCCGCGATTGAGCGCGTTGCACGCGCGGAAGGAGTCGTGCACCTCGGCGCGAGCGACATCGAAGACGCACACGCGCCACTTTTCGCGCAATGGATCGAGCGAGGGCATCACGCCTCGATGGCGTACCTCGCAAAGAACGCCGCCATCCGTTCGAATCCGGCGGAGCGATATCCATGGGCGCGCTCCGCGATCGCGATTCTCGTCCCCTACTCTCCCGCGCGCCCGGAAGCGCCGCCGGACGCGCTCAGCAACTCCATCGCCCGCTACGCCCTCGGCGACGACTACCACGACGTGCTCGAGCGCATTCTGCGCAAGCTCGAAGAGGCACTGCCGGGCGTCAAAACGTGGCGCTACGTCGACACCGGTCCGCTTTCCGACCGCGCCCTCGCCGCGCAGGCAGGCCTCGGCTGGATCGGAAAGAACGGCATGCTCATCCACGAGCGCGACGGCTCATACTTTTTCATCGGCACGCTGCTCACGGCGCTCGAGAACGACATTGAATCGACGCTCGTCACCGATCGCTGCGGAACCTGCACGCGCTGCCTCGATGCCTGTCCGACGAATGCGATCCTCCCCGATCGCACGCTCGACTCGGCGCGCTGCATCAGTTACGCGACCATCGAACATCGCGGCCCGCTCGACGCGCACGTGGCGTCGCATCTGGAAGGGAACGCCTTCGGCTGCGACATCTGCCAGGAAGTCTGTCCCTGGAACCGCCGCGCGCCCGAACCGCATCCGTCATTCGTGGCGCGCGACGCGTACCGCGCCACGCCGATCACCGATCTGCTGCGCTTCGAGCAAAGCGACTTCTCCACCCTCTTCGCAAGAAGCGCCGTCAAACGGGCCAAACTCGCCGGGATGCTACGGAACGTAGAAGCGTTGACAGGCGGCGGTGACCGAGGGAAGCTGAAGCCATGAGCAAGGAAGTGACGGTCGAAGAGCTCCGCCAACGGCTCGGCGAGATCATCGCCGAAGTGGGGGCGGAGGATCGCGACTATGAGCTGAAGAAGCACGGCCTGTGATTGCATCCATCGATTCGTCAGTACTGATGCGCGCCGTCATTCGGCAGCCGGACGCGTTGCGCCACGACGTCGCACTCGCACGTGCCGCCGCCGCGACGCATTTCGACGTCATCGGAGTCTCGCATTGAGCCACGCTGCGACCGAACCGAACTGCCTCAACTGCGGCGCTGAGCTCCATGGCGGGTATTGCCACGTCTGTGGGCAGAAAGCAGTCTCGCTCCACCTCGGCGTCCACGACTTTGCGCACGAGGCGACTCACGAGTTTCTGCACCTCGACGGAAAGATCCTGAGCACCGTGAAGTTGCTGGTGCTCAAGCCCGGGCAGCTCACGAAAGAATTCGTCGAAGGACGCCGCGCGCGCTACATCTCGCCGCTGCGCGTGTATCTGACGTTCAGCCTTCTTTTCTTCTTTCTCGCGAGCGTCACACCGCGCGGCGCGGGTGTCATCCGGATCGGAGCTGGCTCGAACGCGACGCTTCCTCAGAACGCGCAGGAGGAACGCCTGGCTGACGAGATCGCCGCGCTCCTTCAGAAGCAGTTACCACGAGCGATGTTTCTGCTCATGCCGTTGTACGGCCTGTTGACGCTGGCGTTCTACCGGCGCGCGCAGCCGTACTACGTGCCGCATCTCTACTACTCGGTGCACATGCACGCGTTCACGTTCTTGTTGATGTCGGTGGTCGCCCTGATCGGGTTCGCGGGGACGTACGGAAAAGCGGCGGGCAGCATCCTCTCGCTCGTTTGCATTCCGTATCACTACCTCGCACTCCGGCGGTTTTTCGGTGAATCGCGAAAAACGACCGCGTGGAAGGGAACAGTGATCGGATTCGCCTATCTCTTCGTCATCCTGGCGTTGCTGACCGGCCTCGCCATCTACACGATGCAAAAAGTAACCTAGCGCAGCGGCAGCTCGAAGGCACGCCCGACGATGGTCGGATCGACCGACCGGTCGAGGTACTCCCACACCGCAAGTGCATCGGGATGATTCGCAATCGGCGGCGCGGCGGCTCGCGTCGCCGGATCGTTGATCACGAGACGCGCGCGGCGATACCAGTGCATCGCCTCTTCCGGATTGAGCCGCAGCTCCTCGCGCACACCTTGAATCAGCAGGTATTGCTCGGCCGGAACACCCGACGCTTCGATCTCGCGGTACGACGGCGCCATCTGCCGCGCGCGGGCGCGAATCACTTTCAGCTTGAGGCGCAGCGACTGCGTGTCGAGCGCGGCGCGATTCTGCTCGCACAGGAGGCCGATCGCGAGCCGCAGCAACTCCGGTTTTTCGTTGATGAAGAGGCCCGCGCGGTAACTGCGCGTCGCACTGTTCGTGATCGCCTTGACCGACGTCCACACCACCTGCCCGGTGACCGCGATGTCGATCGCCGATTCCGGCACGCTGAAGTTCAGCGTCGCCGTCGCTCCGCGCGTCAGCTCGTGTGGCGATTCGATGCGCGCTCCACGCGCGGAGAGATCGTCGATTCGCGCCGTGCGGCCGTCGAAGGTGCCGTCGAGCGACGGGACGACGTAGAAACGATCGGTGGAACGAAGCTCCTCGATGCGGTTCGTGCGGCGTGAATTCTGGAGCTCGGTAAGGACGGAGGCCATCAGTTCCGCCGGTGCGTACGTCCGGCACCCCGACATGTACTTGCCGGGCGTCGATGCATCGGCCTGCGACCAGACGATCGTCGCCTCGATGGTCACCGGCGCCGTTCGTCCTTCCACCGCGAGCTTCAGCAGCGATTTCGCGCCATGCTCGAGCGGCGTGTCGTGGCGGAATCGCGCCCCTTTCGACGAGATGTCACACACGGCCACAGGTGTGTTGCCGAAGTTCGCCGCGAGTGGCGGCGCGAGCAGAAACCGCTCCGCGGTCCGAAGGTTCCGGGCTGCCTCGATCATGAGTGGGTTGGACAAGCTTACTCCTGCCGAAGACGTGTAGCACCGGCCGCGGCCGCTTTTTGTGACGCTGCTCACCCGGGGGTGTTCTCGGTTGTCAGTTGTCGGTTGTCCGCGGTCCTCCGCTTGGACCGAACAGTACAGACAACTGACAACCGACAACCGGCGAGGACCGCCTCGCGGCCCTCGCCGATGACCCTACAGCGCTTCGACGATGATCGCGCCCGCTTCGCCGCCGCCGATGCAGATGGCGGCGAGGCCGCGCTTGAGACCGCGGTCCTGCAGCGCGTGAATGAGCGTGATGATGATGCGCGCGCCGGACGCGCCGATGGGATGTCCGAGCGCCACCGCGCCGCCGTGCACGTTCAGCTTCTCGTGCGGGATGTTGATGTCTTTCATCGCGGCGAGGGCGACGGCTGCAAACGCTTCGTTGATCTCGAAAAGGTCGATGTCTTCCGCGGTGAGCTTCGCGCGGTTGAGCACGAGGTCGATCGCCTTGCCGGGCGCGGTGGTGAACCACTCCGGCTCGTGCGCTGCCGTCACCTGCGCGATGATGCGCGCGATCGGCTTGAGGCCGTGCTTGTCGGCGTAATCGGCCGACGTGACGATCATCGCGGCCGCGCCGTCGTTGATCTTCGACGCGTTCGCCGCCGTGACCGTGCCGCCGTCTTTCATGAACGCCGGCTTGAGCGTCCGCATCTTGTCGAGCGGTGCGGTGAACGGCTCCTCGTCATCGACGACGACCGATTTGCCCTTCTTTCCTTCGATCTCGACGACCGCGATCTCCTTGCGGAACTTGCCGCTCTTGATCGCATCCTGCGCGCGCCGATACGACTCGTGCGAGTAGTCGTCCTGCGCTTCGCGCGAGAACGTGTACTTCTGCACGCACGACTCCGCGCAGTTGCCCATGTGCTTGTCGCCGTACGGATCCCACAGGCCGTCGTGGATCATGAGGTCGATCATCTTGCCGTTGCCCATGCGATAGCCGCTGCGCGCCTGCGGAAGCGCGTACGGGGCGTTCGACATCGACTCCATGCCGCCCGCGACTGCCACTTCGTAATCGCCGCAGCGGATGTCGTTCGCGGCGTACATCACCGCCTTCATGCCCGAGCCGCAGACTTTGTTGATCGTCACGGCGCCGGCGCTGACCGGCACGCCCGCGTAGATCCCGGCCTGGCGCGCGGGAGCCTGTCCGACGCCGGCCTGGAGCACGTTGCCCATGAGGACCTGCTCGACCTGGTCGGCCTGGATGCCGGAGTTCTCGAGCGCACATTTGATCGCGATGGCGCCGAGGCGCGGCGCGGGGAGTGAAGAGAGAGTGCCCATAAACGAGCCGATGGGCGTGCGTGCGCCGCCGAGGATCACGATTTCTTTCATGGAGAGGACTCCTTTGAGGCCATGTGAGTGGTTGCGATAAGATGCAGCGGACCGCAATCAGACAACGTCATTCAGACGGCTGTCAACCTCAGCTCGACAGGAGTTTTCCGCATGTCCCTCTCCGCAATCACAGATCGCCGGATCCACGTGCAGCCGGCGGAAGTTCACAACGTCCTCTCGCGCCACATGCTGGCCGACGGATACGACCTGGTCATGGATCTGAAGTAATCGAAAGGCTCGTGGGTGTTCGACGCACGCCGCGGCCGCAATGTCCTCGATTTCTTCACCAACTTCGCCTCGATCCCGGTCGGTTACAACCATCCGAAGATGGACACGCCGGAGTTCCGCGAGCGCCTTTCCGACGCCGCGATGAACAAGCCGGCGAACTCCGACATCTACACGACCTACATGGCCGAGTTCGTCGACACGTTCGCGCGGCTCGCCGTTCCTCCTTCGCTGAACAAGCACATGTTCTTCATCGAAGGCGGCTCGATGGGCATCGAGAACGCCATCAAAGCGGCGTTCGACTGGAAGATCCGGAAGAACTTCGCGAAAGGCTACAAGGAAGAAAAAGGAACGCAGATCATGCATCTGCGCGAATGCTTCCATGGCCGCAGCGGCTACACGCTCTCGCTGACCAACACCGCCGACCCGCGCAAGACGCAGTACTTCCCGAAGTTCGACTGGCCGCGCATCGAGAACCCGAAGCTGACGTTCCCGCTCACCGAAGAGAACCTCGCCGACGCAGCCCGCCGCGAAGAAGCGGCGCTCGCACAGGCCAAGCAGTTCCTCACCGAGCGGAAGGACGACATCGCGGCGTTCATCATGGAGCCGATCCAGGGTGAAGGGGGCGACAACCACTTCCGCCCCGAGTTCATCCGTGCGATGCGTCAGCTCTGCGATGAGAACGACATGCTCCTCATCTTCGACGAGGTGCAGGCAGGCGTCGGCATCACCGGCAAGATGTGGTCGTTCCAGAACTTCGGCGTCGAGCCCGACATGTTCTGCTTCGGCAAGAAGACGCAGGTCTGCGGCTTCGCGTCGAACGACCGGATCATGGAGCTGGCCGAGAACGTCTTCACCGTTTCCTCGCGCATCAACTCCACCTGGGGCGGCAACCTCGTCGACATGGTCCGCGCGCAGCGTTACTTCGAGATCATCGACGAAGAAAAGCTCGTCGAGAATACCGCGACCGTCGGCGCATGGTTCCTCAGCGAGCTCGAACGCTTCCAGAACGAGTACCCGCACCTCGTCTCCAACGTCCGCGGCCGCGGCCTCATGGCCGCCTTCGACCTCCCGAGCGGCGACGTCCGCGACGCCGCGCTGAAGGCCTTCATGGGCTACGACGTGATGGTGCTCTCCTCCGGCCACCGTTCGGCACGTTTCCGTCCGCCGCTCAACCTCTCGATGGACGAAGCGGCCGAAGGCATCCGCCGCATGGAAAAAGCGCTCAAAGATCTCGCGTAAAACGCAATTCATCGCTGCAACTGAAACGGCGGGCGCAAGCCCGCCGTTTTCGTATGGCGCCGTTCCTGTTTGCGCCGCTTCTGTTTGCGCCGTTCCTGTGGAGCGGCGGGCTCTTAGCCCGCCAGCCTGTTCCGCGGTGAGGCGCGGTCGAGAGATGAACGCAGAACGCAGAGTGAAGAAAGGACGCGCGTCGTACCCGCGACGTACTCCCTTCTCAATCTTCACGTCCCGGTGGAGCGGCCGCCGCTTCGGCCGCCCAGCGCATCGCGACGAGTTCGGCGGGCTAAGAGCCCGCCGCTCCACCAGCTACGCTTTGTTAGAACGTAGTCCCGATCGTAACGCCGAAGTTCTTCCGTTCCACGGCCAGCAGCGTAAACGCAAGATTGCGTCGTGCATACGTCGTCGAGAGATGCGTGTGCACGCCGTCGTTGATCAGCATCGCTGACCAGCCGCGGCCGAGCGCCACGTTGAGGCCGAACGGGACCAGCAGGCGCTCTTCGTACTCGCTCCAGCTCACGCCGGCGTAGGGGGCGATGCGCGCGAAGCTCTTGCTGACCGTGGCGTAGTACGACTGCCCCGAGGGCGTGCCGATGCGGTCGGAGCTCGTGCCGAAAATGAGCGCGGGACGCGTTTGTGTCTCAGGCAGCGCGCGCCAGTTCGCGACGAAGCCGACTTCATTCGCTTCGGCGTTCCACTCCACACCCGCTTTGATGTCGCGCGTGAAGCGGTGCATCAAGACGGTGCGATGCGTGGCGCGGTCGATCACCCCTTCGATGAAGCGATGCGACAACTCCCATTTGTGCGTTTCCGAAGCGGTTCCCCGAACCGCGATCCCTTCGCCGGGTCAGCCGGGTCAGCTCGGGACGAGCGACGCTTTCGGCGGCTCGACCTTCACTCCTGCTGCCTGCATCGCGCGCAGCGCATCGTAGAGCTGCGAGTAGCGCTCCGGATCGGTGAGGAACTCGACGCGGCAGTCTTCGTACGCAAAACTGTACGTCTTCCCCTGATGCTCCGCGCTGTACCCCTTGCCGAGGCACTCCTCGGGGGAATGCAGCACCGCGAGCAGAACGAAGAGAATCACTGCGCCAGCGCCCGTTCGATCGTCGCAAGCATCGCCGCGCGATCGGCTTCACCGCCGAAGCGTTTCACGATGCGGCCGTCGCGGCCGACCAGCACGAGCGACGGCAGCGCGTTGACTTTGTACGCGCTCCAGACCGCCGGCGTCGCCTGCACGATCGGATACGTCACCTTCGCGCGCGACGTCGCTTTCGCCACCATTGCCGCGCGATCGTCGACCGTGACGCCAATGACCGCGAAGCCGCGCGACGCGTTCTTCGCATGCAGTGCCTGCAGCTCGGGAAGCGCATTCACACACGGGATGCAGAACGTCCCCCAGAAATCGAGCAGCACGACCTGTCCGCGATAGTCGGCCAGCGACAGCGGCTTTCCGGCGAAGGTCTTCAGCGTGAAGGCGGGCGCCGTCTTGCCCTCGTCGGTGACGAGGAACTCCTCCGGATTCTTGAGGAACTCCACTTTGCACTTCAGGCTGCAGAACGCGTATGGCTTTCCCTTGTGCGTCGCATGCGCCTTCACCGGCTCGAATCCGGCGCCTTCACGCGGTCCGCAGACCGCACACACCGCCTGCTCTTCCGCTCCGGCAACAGCGAGCGAGAAGAGCGCAAGAACGAGAAGAAGGGAGATCGTGCCGAGTCGTGTCATGAGAGTCCGGCGAGAAGAACCGGGAGAGTCCGCCGCGCATTCTTCGTCGGCCACGTGCCGGCGCTGCGATTCGTGAACTGATCGCGCCGGCGGTAATACGCAGCCCGTTTTGCAGTCCGGTCGTTCGGGCCTCGCCCGCTTGTACCTTGTGCGCTCACAACGAAAGAGGACGCACGAATGAGACGAATACTTTTCGGGGCCGCAGGCACGCGCACCACACGCTCGCTGCTCATCCTGACCGCAGCCCTGGTGATGCCACTCGCTGCTCGCGCAGAAGTGATCTTCGGTCCGCAGACCTACTCGGTGACGGGGTCGAAACCTCAGCTGGTCGACGCGTCGTTCGCGGGAAGCGGCTCCTCCTGTGCGACGGCGAGCTACAGGCTGGTCGTGACCCAGGGGAATCCAGCCGTGACGACCGGCAGCATCTCGATCAACGGGCGCGAGCTCGTCTCAGAACGGAGCTTCAAGCCGCCCGTGGGAACCATCGACGCGCCGTTCGAGGCAGTCGCAGGGATCAACACGCTGCGCGTCACAATCGGCGGGAAGACGGGATCATCGATCAGCGTATCGGTGATTCGCGAGCTCGACCGCAGCATCGCGCCTCCGCGAACGTACGCGGTCAGCAGAGGACGCACCGTGCTGCGCGACTCCATCTCGGCGGAGCCCGGAGCGTCGTACGCCGTCGTCGTCCGAAACGGTGACTCGACCGGTCACCGCGTGAGCGAAGGCTCCATCGTCATCGGCGGAAATGCGATGCCGCTCGACGCCGCAACGGCGGTCATTCGGAAACGGGTGACGCTGGGCGCGGTGAACGAAGTGACCGCCGATCTGCGCGGCAATCCGGGATCGTTCGTCACGCTGGAAGTCGTCCGCGTGGTCGACAACTGCGGGCCGGTCGTGACGATCCTCACCCCCGCGGAAGGAGCGGTCATTCCGTCCGAGTCCTTCGAGGTCGCGGGCTCGCTCTCGTCGTCAGCCGGAGCGGGCGTTGCGGTGAACGGCATCCCCGCCGACGTCGACTGGTCGCACGCAGGGACCGCGGACGACCCCTATCGCTGGTCAGCCTCGCTCAGCGCTGAAGCTGGTCCGTTGACGATCACCGCGACGGCGACCGACACCGCGCACGCGGCGGACGTGAGAACGAGGCGCGTGACGATCGAGCCTGCTTCGAATCGCGTCGGGCTGCGCGCGTATCCCTCGTCGGGCACCGCACCGCTCGACGTGACGTTTTCGATCGACAGCACGGTCGACGCAAACGCCGTCCGGTACGAGCTGGATCTCGACGGCGATGGCTCGTTCGACAAATCGTTCACCTCGTTTCCGGCGACGGACCAGCTTTTTGTGAGCCTCCTGACACCCGGTGTCCGGCGCCCGTCGCTGCGCGTGACGACCTCCACCGGTGAGACCTTCACTGCAACCACAACGGTCGCCGTCCAGGACTGGACGCGCGTCGATGCGTTTCTGCGCGCACACTGGTCGCAGTTCCTCGCTGCGCTGGCGGCAGGTGACGTCGACGGCGCGCTCGCGCTCGCAACCGAGCAGGCCGGCGAACGTTACCGCTCTTCACTGGAGTTGATCCGCCCCCGTCTGGCGTCGTATGCGGCCGGGATCTCCACAATCCATCCGGTCTGGTTCTCAGCGACAGCGGCGCACTACCTCATCGTGCGCGAGAACAGCACAGGCACCAACGGCGTGCCGTCCGGCTATCACCTCTATTTCGTCCGCGACTCCACGGGCTCGTGGCGCATCGAGCAGTTCTAGGAGCGGTGAGACCATGAAGAAAACATTCGTTGCACTCAGCCTTTTCCTGCTCATCGCGGTCCCCGCCTCGGCGTACGTAGAGCCGGTGCACCGCATCATGACCCTCAACGCGTTCAAACGCGTGGAACCCGGTCTCGCGCTTCAGTCGCACCTCGGCATCACTCCCGGGGAGAGGTTGCAGGGCCGCACTCCCGCGCAGTGGGCCGAACAGGGTGCCGACGACGAAGACAATGGCATCAACGCTCTGAGCCACTTCTACGATCCAAGGCACCAGGCTGCGCTCACGATCAAGCCCTTCTGCAGGCCTCCGGTCACCGCGAGAACGGCCCCCGCGCGTGCTGCCGCGCACATGGTCGATGTCAACCGGGCGTATGTTGCATCCGTCATCGGGCTCGGTGCCGAGATCCGTGAGGCGTCGGCCCGCGAACTCTTCTGGCAAATTGGTCGCGTCGTCCACCTCATCCAGGACATGGGCCAGCCAGAACATACGCGAAACGATCAGCATCGATTCGCGAACGGGGCGCGAGCAGCAAGCATTTATGAGGATTGGGGTGCGGTGCACCTCCTTCGGCGAAACGCCGCCGCGCTGTACGAGGGGTACCCGACCGTACACATGCCGAGCCTCGCCGAGTACTTCCATACGGCGGATGCTCCTTTAGGCATCCCGGCCGGGCGGGGGCTGGCTGATTTTTCCAACAACAACTTCGTGACGCAGGATACGAACTACAACGACCAGCAGCTCAACCTCGGCTGCTTCTACTATGACTTGCCGATCCTCCCCGGTGAGGAGTCGAAGCGGTATGTCACGACCACTGAAATGACCGCGTACTCCGGCACGCCGATCGAGGTGGAGCACGAGGTCTTCACCAGCCGCATGACGGACGTTGCTACCGGCGGTTCCGCCGTTGATGAATTCCATACCTTTCGCTCGTCACTCGACATTGAGACCGGACAACGCGGCGTCCGTTTCTACTCGCTCGGCGACGGCTCGTACGCAAGCCGCGCGGCGATCCTTCTCCCTCGCGCCGTCGGCTACACCGCCGGCGCAATCGAGCGCGTGTTCCGCGGCCGCGTCGCCATCAAGTGGAAGGAAACGGTCGCCGGAACGTACGACATGACCGTGACCAATCAATCGCAGGAGGCGATCGGGGCGGACGCACGGCTGCTCGCCTACCTGCGCATCGTCGATGACAAGTCGACCACCGGCGACCTCCGGACGATTACTGAATCAGGTCTCGCGACGCTCATCCCCGGCTTCGCCGGAATCCCCGCTGGCGCAAGCGTCACCGCGCGCGGGATCAAACCCGATCTTCCGGCTCGCAAAAAGCTCGGCGAATTCGAGAAGCGAATCGTCGTCCGTTCGACGATGGGTGGCGAGGACGCGGTCATCGGTCTCGTTCAGCCGCCCTCCGGAAAAGAGTTCCGCGCCGTGATCACCTGGGCTGAGCCGACGGCGCCGAACAGTCTTTACATGGAGGACCTGCAGGAGTTCATCGGATGGTACCCATGGAGAACGCAGTACTGTGCGCTTCCTGACCAGAGCCTGGCCGACGCATGTGTCTCCAGCCCCGCCAGCCTGCAGCCCGTCACGTTTACGTGGGACCCGCTGCCGGAGGACAAGCTCCTCAGGTTCTACGTCGGCGCGACCCTCACGCGGACTACTCACACGATCACGACGAGGTTCTATATCGACGGAAATCTCGTGAAGACCCAGACCACGTTTGTGAAGACCGACCGCGACACTTCTTATCCGTTCCCGGAGTTCGCCCGTTATCCGTGATGCCCGATGCTCAAGACCGTCGGAACACAAGCCGCCTGAAAGGCGGCTTGTGTGTTTCCGGAGCATTCCCTTCCCGTCTGCCTCGAGTGCCGCGCTACCGTCGTGCCGGCGTGTTCGTTGACGTGTGATGCGCCGGCGCTCCCGCGACGCCGGGGACGAGATCGAGCTGGAACACTTCTCCTTTTTCCCACGCATTCGCGCCCGGCTGGACTGGCGGCGCCGGGATATCGGCGCGACTCTTCCGCTTCTGTTGCGTGTCGACGCCGAATCGCGCGTCGCGCTCAGTGAGCAGTTCCGGGCGCATCTGGCCATCCGCGGTGAATCCCATCATCAGCATCGGATGGCCGAGGGGCAGCGAGTTCGCGGCGTTGTCCGTGTGCCACGTGTGCCACGTCTTTCCGTACGTGGAGACGAGCTTCTCCATCAACTCGTGCTCGGCCACTTCAGGAATGCCGGGGGCGATGAGCGAGCCCGATTTCACTTCGTAGCTGTGGCTGTGCCACAACTTCTTCTCCTCGGCCGGGAGTCCGTTGAAGAGTCTTTCGCTGACGATGTACTCGACGCCCATGATGCGCGCGCTCTCGCCGTTGCCGTCGAAGATCACACACTGCTTGAACTCTTCGTTGACCTCTTCGCAGTAGTGATGCGCTTCCATCTGGCCCTGCATGTTGCCGCTGTAGAAGTGGAACCCGTCGAGATACGCATTGAGCTTTCCGAGCGGCGTTTTGTTCTGCATCAGCGCGGCACCCGCTTCGAGCGTTCTCGTCTTCGCGTCTTTCTCGGCCCCTGGCGTCACGACGTTCGACGGCGTGTTCTCGCCGCCACACGCCATCAACATCACCGCGAATACCACGACCGAAAGCGTTCTCCGCATGCGTTCGTCTCCTCGGCGTTGCGTGGTCTGCAACAGGCACACCGCGACACTCGCCTCGGCCGCTTCGTCAAAGAGAACGCGTGTGCACTACGAAACTCTTCGTTGACATCTACGAAGAGTTTCGTCTACCGTCGCCGGCATGCTGAAACTGCGTCTGAGCCTCGCACTCGTTTTCGCCAGCATCTGCCTGCTCAGTCAGGTCGCGCATGGACGACCGGCTGCCTCTCCCGATGTCGCGCGAAGGCTCGACCCCTTTTTCGATGCGCTCGAGAGCAACGGCCGGATGCACGGCTCGGTGGCGATCTTCAAAGAAGGACGCCTGCTCTACCGCCGCGCGATGGGGATGCGGACCCGGAACAATGGCGCCGAGGTAAAGGCCGACGTCGAAACGATGTATCGCGTTGGCTCCATCACCAAAGTCTTCACCGCGGTGATGATTTACCAGTTGATCGATGAACAGAAGCTGTCGCTCGAGACGAAGTTGAGCGCGTTCTTTCCGACGATGCCGAACGCCGATCGGATCACCATCGCGCATCTGCTCTCGCACACCTCGGGGCTCGGCAGCTACCCGGCGCCGGAAGCAGTCACAGATCCTGCGAGCTGGGTGTATCAGCCGCAGACGAAAGAGCAGATGCTCGCCCGGCTCGCTGCGCTCGAACCGGAGTACGAGCCGGGTGCAAGGTCGACGTACAGCAACACGAACTTCACGCTCCTCGGCTACATTCTGGAGACGGTGACGCGTTCCACCTACGCGGCGCAGCTCGAACGGCGCATCAACCGTCGGCTCGGACTGAAACGGACGCGGTTCGGCAGACGGATCGATCCAGCCAGAAACGAGGCGAGCTCGTTCACGTACGACGACGGCCGCTGGACGCCGCACCCGGAGGAACATCCGAGCGTCGCCGCGGGATCGGGAAGCGTCGCGTCGACGCCCACGGATGTCGCGAAGTTCATAAGCGCGATTTTCACGAACCGGCTCATGACGCCAAAGAGCGTCACCGAGATGCTCACTCCGTTTTCAGATCGTCTTCCCGGCTCCGAGAAGGGCATCGTCGTCTTCAAGCTCTCCGATCGAGACCGCCCCGCCTGGCAGCACCTCGGTGGGATCGACGCCTTCCACTCCAGCGCCACCTATCTTCCCGACGAGAAGACTGCGATCGCCATCACGTTCAACGGCCAGAACTATCCGATGGGAAAAGTGTTCTACGCCATCATCGACGCGCTGGCGGGACGCCCCGTCGAGGTCCCGTCGTTCGCAGCAATCGAGCTCCCCG
>DASVUA010000306.1:0-1614 GCA_036387295.1 Thermoanaerobaculia bacterium
CGCTCTATTCGCGGAGAGCGGTGCCGGCAAAACGACGCTGCTGCGCATCATCGCCGGCCTCGAGACATCCTACGCCGGCGAGGTGTTGCTTGATGGTGAGCCGGTGACAGAGCCCTCGCCAGCCATACAACTCGTGTTTCAAGACAATCGGCTTCTTCCTTGGCAAACCGTGATCGGAAACATGACCTTCGCGTCCGGAGAGGATGATCTTGCACGGGCTGAAGACCTGCTGACTGACTTCGGTTTGTCGAAAGTCCTTCATCAGTGGCCCAAAGATCTTTCGGGTGGCCAGGTTGCAAGGGCAGCATTCGCGCGACTTTTCCTGCGACCTGCCAAGGTAATTCTGCTCGACGAGCCGTTTTCAAATCTCGACATCCCGAACGCGATTCGCGCACAGGCGACGCTACTGTCTCACGTTGAGCGCCACTCTATTACTGCACTGATGGCCACGCATGACGTTGATGACGCCGTCGCACTGGCGGATCGAATTCTGCTCCTCGGTTCAAACCCTTTAAGGATTGTAGACACGATCACAATAGACCTTAGGCGGCCGCGCCTTCGAGATGATCCGGCCGTCAGCGCCGTGGTCGGCGATGTTCGGCGGAGGATCATCAGCTCGCTCGCCGCGCCCGAAGTGGCCGCTCGAGAGCCTGCGTCGTGTTAGTAGCTGACAGCCCGGCATAGCTTGCTCCCCCTTACTGCATTCGTCCGCCCCCGATTCCAGGTCGCACAGCGTTGCAGAAGCTGAGCGTGGCTGACCGGGTGACCCCAGTTGGCGGCGCCGTTGCTTCGGCGAGCTACACCGGATAGAAAAAACAACTAATCGTGCAAAGCCGATTCATGGATCAACGTCATCCCATCACTGATCGTGTAAGCTTGAGTTTCACTGTCGCTCGGCACCGAGATCGAATCTTGAGGGGTGCGATAGGAGCGGCTCGGCTGATTCGAGTGCGTTGTCACTCAAGCGCGAGTCGATCGCGGAGTACACCGCGGCTGAACGGACCGTACACTCGAGGCCTCCGCGATTATTAAGTGCTTCGCAGTGCCTGACGATTCGCGGCGCACGCTGGCGCCGAACTCGATTCCGGCGGCCGAGTAGAGACTTCTCCTAGGTCGCAGGTCCCTCTCGTTCTCGGTTTGCCACACGCTACCTAACTAATCCCCCCCAAATACGCCGATCGGCGTACGCCGCTACGCCGTCCTCGCACCGATGTTGGCTCGCAGAAAGGAACTGCGATGTCCAACTCACACCAATTCGAAGTACGCGTCAGCGGGTGGCTGGCGGATCACTGGGCCGGTCATTTCGACGGGCTCGATTTTCAGAAGACCGCGGACGGGCACACCAGCATCCGCGGTGAAGTCGCCGACGAGGCGGCGCTCTTCGGGCTCTTTCGCTCCATCGAGCAACTCGGGCTGACCCTCATCTCCATCCACGCCTTCCCGAAAGGAGGTGCGTGATGCGGCGGATCGTTGCCGCGCTGCTGCTCCTCCTCTGCGCGGGAGCGGCGCATGCGGGGGAACGGCTCACGGTCGACCAGGCGGTCGCCGCGGCGCTCGCGCACAATGCGAACGTCGCCGGCGCGCGGCTCGAGGTCGAGAAGGGGCAGACGCGCG
>DASVUA010000307.1:0-6133 GCA_036387295.1 Thermoanaerobaculia bacterium
TGGCGGCGACATTGACGAAGCCGCGCTTCACCGGCGCACCGGCCGCATCGACCACCCTGCCGGTCAAACGCGTCACCGGCAGCTCGAGGTCCACGTGCGCTACACCTTCGGCGTCGGTCCGAAAGCGCGCGTCGGTGATGGTCCGCTTCAGCCCGAGCTCGCGACTCGCGACCTCCACGAGCCACGGCTCCGACTCGGAAAGCTCCGGCAGAGAGAGAGCAAACACACCTTCGCCGTCGGACGTGGTGCGAAGGAGAGAACCCGAGGCGCCGTTCTGGAATGTGAGCTCGGCTGGGATGCCCTTCTCACCGATCCGCACACGCCCTTCCACACGTTGCGGACTGACGAGAAACGCAAGCTCCACGTTTTCTGACGCCACCTCGATGGTGCGGCGTGCCCAACGCGCACGCGACTGGTCTTCGATCGAAACAGCGTAGGTGCCGGAAAGCGCCGAGAACTGCACGATCCCGGAACGCGCCGGCTTCCGGTCGACGACTTCGGCATGGTCGTGCCCATCGACACGCGCGAGCTGCACGGTCCACGGAACGTCTCGCGCGCTCAGATCGGAGATCGTGACGTTGATCGCGAGCAGATCAGAGAGGACGAGCGCGTTCCGCAGGACCGCTTCCCGGTCCGCGATCACCGTCACCGTGACCGGATTCGATTGCCTCGTCCCACAGCGCGCCGTGACGCGATAGTCGCCCGGCGCGACGCCGGTGAACTGAAAGCGTCCGCGCGCATCAGCGAACGTCGTCACGGGCGCCGCGGCTTTCGCGCCCGACGCCGCGCGGATGAGACTCACTTCCGCCGGTTTGGCGGACCTGCGGTCGCCAATGTCGGCAACCTGGCCGACCAGTGACGCGCCCTTGCGCAGTTTGATCGCACCAAGCGATTTCGCGTCGGCGCCGATCGCGACCGCGACGAACGAGTGCGACGCGAACCCTCGTGCGCGGAACTGCAGATCCCACGTCCCCCGCGGAACACGGCAGGACCAGATCGCGAGCTCTTTCGTACAGGGAACGGCATCTTCGCCAGCATCCGAGGTGAAGTGCATCGTTGCCACCTGCGCCGCGTCACCGCTTTCATTCAACGTGACGACACTCGTCTCACGCACCGCCACCTCGACGGTGACGGGCGACGACTGGACCGCCACCGGTTTTTGCGAAACGTACAGGTGTGGCGTGTCGCTGCGGAGAAGCCACACGCCGGGCGTGAGATCGAGCGTGCAGACACCGGGAGCGCCACATTGCATGATGACTGGCGTCGCCGCGGAAGCCGTTGAACCGGCGGCGAGCACCGCTGAAAGGTCGACGACAGCCGGCTCACTGCTGGCGCGCGTCAGCTGCACGTGAACCGGAACGGCGCCCGCATCGAGCGCGCCCGAAGCAACGATCAACGCCAGCAGGAGTGCAATCGGGCGAAGCATCTTGCGTCAGTAGTAAGAGCACGCACCGGCGGCGAAGCAGTCCATGGGCAGCAAGGCCTGAAGTATATCGCGCCGCAAACCCGTCACGCGTAGGTCGCGAGGCCTTTGCCGAAGCTCCAGTTTTCTTTGGTGACTTCGACGAGGTTCACGAGGACGTCGTCGGGTCTGACGCCGAGCTCGGCGAGGCGTGCGGCGATGTCGGCGTAGAGGGCGCGCTTGATGTCGACGGAGCGGCCGGCGTTGAGCGTGATCTCGATGAACATCACTTCGTCCGAGCGCTGGCAGCCGGCGTAGCTCGCGTGTGCGATGAGGTTCGCGGGGGGCACTTCGTCGATCACCTGAAAGAGATCGTCGGCCGGGACATTTGCCTGCGTGACGAGTGCCTGATGGACGGCGTTCGAGGCGGCGGCGAGAAAGTCGGCGGGCTTGCCTTGGCGGAGGGTGATGCGGACGAGCGGCATGGCCGCGGATTGTACGTCGATCGTCCGTAGAGGGAACGTGGAGGACAGGCGGGTTGCCTGCCTCCACGCGTTCGATCAGCCTGCGATGGGTTCTTCGACGACGCGCGGGACGAGGATGACCTGGTCGCCCTGCAGTACGAAGTCGATGCGCTCCGGAACGGTGTCCTTGTTGCGGATCATGAACTCCGAGAGCTCGTCTTCGATGTGCCGCTGAATGGCGCGGCGCAGCGGACGGGCCCCCGAGTTCGACTCTTCCTTCGACTTCGCGAGCAGCCAGGAGATGACCGTCTCGTCGACCGTGATCTGCACGTTCTTCTGCAGGATCGCGATGTTCACGTCGTCGATCAGCAACTGGCAGATGGCGCGGAGCTCCGCGTCCGTCAGCGGGTTGAAGATGATGACTTCGTCGATGCGGTTGATGAATTCCGGCGAGAACTCGCGCTTCAGCTCCGTGTGGATGAGCTGCTCGGCCGATTTCTGATCGACCGCGTCGCCCTGCTCGCGGAAGCCGAGATGGCCGCGCGTGGCGAGGTGGCGAGTGCCGAGGTTGCTCGTCATGATGATGAGCGTGTTGCGGAAGTCGACCTGATTGCCGAGGGAGTCGGTGAGGATGCCGTCCTCGAGAATCTGCAGCAGCAGGTTCGCGATGTCGGGATGCGCTTTTTCGATTTCGTCGAGCAGCACCACCGAATACGGATTGCGGCGCACGCGCTCGGTGAGCTGGCCGCCTTCTTCGTGACCGACGTAGCCGGGGGGCGAGCCGATCAGCTTCGAGACGGCGTGCTTCTCCATGTACTCCGACATGTCGAAGCGGATGAGGTGCTTCTGCGATCCGAAGAGGAACTCCGCGAGGCGGCGCGCCACTTCGGTTTTACCGACGCCCGATGAGCCGAGGAAGATGAACGAGCCCATGGGGCGATTCGGCGACGCGACGCCGAGACGTGAGCGGCGGATCGCACGCGAGATCGCGCGGATCGCTTTGTCCTGCCCCACGATGCGGCGCATCAGGATGTCTTCCATGCTGATGAGCTTCGCCGCTTCGTCGGCTTCGATCGACGTCACCGGAATGTCGGTCCAGGAGCTGATGATCTCCTCGACGTCGCGCTGCGTGACTTCCATCAGCTCGTCGCCGACCATCTCGCGCTCCTGCTTGAAACGCTCGATCTCTTCTTTCAGCTCGATCTCCCGCTCGCGGAGGAAGACGGCTTTCTCGAAGTCTTTGTCCGAGATCGCTTTCTTCATCTCCTTGACGATGGTGCGCGTCTCGGCTTCGAGCCGGCGGAGGTTCTGCGTATCCGCGACGCGGCGCAGCTTCACCTTCGCGCCGGCTTCGTCGAGGATGTCGATCGCTTTGTCGGGGAAGAAGCGGTCGGTGATGTAGCGGTTCGACTGGAACACCGCGCTCTTGATCGCTGTGTCGCTGTATTTGACCTTGTGGAAGGTTTCGTACCGCTCTTTCACCCCTTCCAGAATCTGCAGCGTCTCATCCTCGGTGGGAGGATTGACCGTGATGGCCTGGAAGCGGCGGAGCAGCGAGCGGTCCTTTTCGATGTAGCGGCGGTACTCGCGGATGGTCGTCGCGCCGATGCACGAGATCTCGCCGCGCGAGAGCGCCGGCTTGAGGATGTTCGCCGCGTCGAGCGAACCTTCCGCCGAGCCCGCGCCGATCAGCGAGTGAATCTCATCGATGAAGATGATGATGTCCTGGTTCTCTTTGAGCTCTTTGATGATCCCTTTGAGCCGCTCTTCGAACTGGCCGCGGTACTTCGTGCCGGCAACGATGAGCGAGAGATCGAGCGAGAGGATGCGCTTGTTGGCGATGAAGAGCGGGACGTTGCCGTCGACGATCCGCTGCGCGAGCCCTTCGACGATGGCCGTCTTGCCGACGCCCGGCTCGCCGAGGAGGATCGGGTTGTTCTTCGTGCGGCGCGAGAGGATCTGGATGATCCGTTCGACTTCCTTTTCGCGCCCGATGAGCGGGTCGAACTGCTGGGTGTGCGCCATGGCCGTGAGGTCACGGGCGTACTCGGCGAGGAAGGGGAGCTCTTTTTTCTGCTTGTCGGCTTCGCGCTCTTTGAGGATCGAGATCGTCTCTTCGCGCACGCCGTAAACGTTGAGGCCTTTCGCGGTGAGGATGCGGGCGGCCGTCGACGATTCGACGCGGAGGATGCCGATCAGGAGATGCTCGGTGCCGACGTACTGGTGGAGCATCGACTCCGCTTCGTGCGCGGCGTAGGCGAGGATTTTCTTCGATTCTTCGGAGAGAGGGAGCTCGGCGGAGGAGGAGATGCGATCGACGAAGAGGCGATCGCCTTCGACCTCGCGGCGGATCTGCTCGGGCTTGACGTTGAAGCGGGAAAAGATCTCTTTGATGATCTCTTCCCCCTCGCGCAGCACACCGAGGAGGATGTGCTCGGACTCGATGACGCGGGAGCCGAGCTTGGATGCTTCGTATCGTGCGAAGAAGAGTGCGCGGCGTGCTTTCTCGTTGTATTTTTCGAACATTGGCCTGGTTAGCGTTGCGTCATCGGCTGTCGCTGAAACCGGTTATGCGACCTGGATTATAGACGTCAATGACACTGGCACTCTGAACGCCTGCGGGAAAGTCGTTCTTCCGGAAAGCGCTCAACCTCCCTCAGCCATATCGCCAGAACCACGAATCGTGCCGGAGAGAGTAGGCGGGTGTTCGAGGAGAGTTGTCGGTTGTCCGTTGTCGGTTGTCGGTGGACTTCGCCCGAGAGCCGATGCCGCGCCGACAACTGAGAACCGACAACTGACAACTGACTCTCAGTTGTAGCGTTGTTGTTTCATCTCGAAGGTGCGGTCGCAGCGGGCGGCGAGATCGGGGTTGTGCGTGACGATCACCGAGGTCAGGCCGCGCTTGGCGTGGCAGGAGCGCATCAGTTCGAACACCCGCTCGCTCGTTTCGAGATCGAGATTGCCGGTCGGCTCATCGGCCAGGAAGAGCACTGGATCGGCGAGCAGCGCGCGGGCGATCGCGACTCGCTGCTGCTCGCCGCCGGAGAGCTGGTTGGGATAGTGACCGGCGCGCTTTTCGAGCCCGAGCTCACCAAGAAGCTTGCGTGCGCGCTCGAGCGCCTCGTCGCGATCCATGCGGCCGATCCAGCCCGGCATGGCCACGTTCTCCATCGCCGAGAACTCGGGCAGGAGATGGTGGAACTGAAAAACGAACCCGACATTGCGGTTGCGGAAACGGGCGAGCTCGTCGGGATTCATCGACGTGAGATCGTGCCCGGCGACGCGCACGCGGCCGGTGTCGGCGCGGTCAAGCCCTCCGAGCAAATGCAGCAGCGTCGACTTGCCGATGCCTGACGGACCGACGATCGCCAGCATCTCGCCTTTCGCCACTTCGAGGTCGAGGCCGCCGAAGACGACTACCGGTACTTCCGCGTTGCGATACGTTTTCGAGAGCCCGTGCCCCTCGAGGAAGGCCATTGCGCGCGGATTATATGCACGGCCTGCGCTCCACTCGTGAGAGCGCGAGTACAATCGCCGGACTCAACCACCCCACGACGAAGCTCCCAGGCCCCATCGGAAAAATTCGGAGGTGTGAATGTCCATGTTCCGCCGCACAGCGGCTGTATCGATCCTCGTATTGGCAGTCCTTTCCAACGCGTTCGCCCAGGGCACGACCGGTTCGTTGACCGGCACGGTGACGAGCGGCGGCAGCGTGCTTCCGGGCGTGACGGTCTCGGTCGCGTCGCCCTCGCTGCAGGGCACGCGAACCGCCATCACGAATGAAAGCGGCGGCTACTCGTTCCCTGCGCTCCCGCCGGGCAACTACACGGTCTCGTTCGAGCTGAGCGGCATGCAGCGCGCCGAGAGGCGCGTGACGGTCGGACTCGCGCAGACGAACCGCGCCGACGCGGAGCTCAGCATGTCGTCTGTCTCGGAAGTGCTGACGGTCACCGCCGCCGCGACGTCGGCAGTCGAGACGACCGAGCTCGCGACGAACTTCGTCGCCGAGCAGATCAACGCCTTGCCGACCGGCCGCACCATCGATGACATCACGCGGCTTTCGGCGGGCGTCAACGAAGCGGGCCCGAACAACCAGATCACGATCTCGGGCGCGAACTCGTTCGACAACCTCTTCCTCGTCGACGGCGTGATCGTGAACGAGAACCTGCGCGGGCAGCCGAATCCGCTCTACATCGAAGACGCGATTCAGGAAACGACCGTGCTGTCGGGCGGCGTCTCGGCGGAGTTCGGCCGTTTCACCGGCGGC
>DASVUA010000308.1:0-6424 GCA_036387295.1 Thermoanaerobaculia bacterium
ATTCGTCGACGAAATCGGAGTCGGAAAGGAGGATGAGATTCATGGCGCGCTTCGCACGATTTGTGGCCGCGGCCGATATCGTAGCGGCGCGCGTGAAGATTCGTTGAAGCTTGGTATGATCCGCCGCCATGGATATCGCGGTTCGGAAAAGTGGTGACGTGACGATCGTCGACTTCAAGGGGCGGCTCGCCATCGGCGTGAGCGACACCATGCTTCCCCGGGTGGTCAACGAGGTGCTGGGCGAAGGCTCGAAGAAGATTCTCCTCAACCTCTCCGACATGGATTACATCGACAGCAACGGCCTCGGCGAGCTCGTGCAGGTTTATCGCGAGTCGCAGCGCCGCGGCGCTTCACTTCGCCTGCTCAAGCCGCAGGATCGCGTCACGAAAACGCTCCGGCTCACGAATCTTCTGCCGATGTTCTCGGTGTA
Source organism: Thermoanaerobaculia bacterium (assembly GCA_036387295.1). Lineage (GTDB taxonomy): Bacteria > Acidobacteriota > Thermoanaerobaculia > Gp7-AA8 > Gp7-AA8 > QHVT01. The sequence continues at coordinate 431 of DASVUA010000308.1, forward strand.
CGAGAGCGAAGAAGAAGCGCTGACCGCGTTCACCGCCTGAGGCGTTACTCGCCGCTCGCCACGCGTGCGCTGCCGGCACGTTGCGGGATCGCTTCGCTTGCGGCCCGGGCGTCGGCGCCGCGCACTTTGCGGAAGAGCGCCCAGTACACGCTGAGCGAACGTTCGAAGACCCAGAGCGGCGCATAGAGGCAGGCGCGCAGCGGGAAGAACGCCGAAGCGCCGGCGCGCCCTCGCAAGGCGAGCACGAACGACGCGAACGCGATCGCGCTGGCATAGCCGCCCGCCAGACGTAATCCGCCCAGAAGGCCGAGGAGCAGCAGCATCGGCACGAGCGAAAAGAAAAAGACGCTCTTCATCGGCAGGTCGAAGTCATCGCCAGCCACGCGTGCACGATCGGACAACCACTCATCGAGCGCGGCCGGCTCGCGGCGGACGAAGACGCTCGACGCGGGAAAGACTTCCGCACCTGCGGCGGAAAGACGGCGCGTCTGATCTTCGGCCTCGATCACTTCCAGCGCGCGCAACGCGCGCACGGCGGTGCGGCGGAATCCGAACGTCGCGCCATGATCGGGGTGCGGCTCGATGCCGCGATGCAGAAGCATGCGGCCCGCTTCGATGCCGCCCCACCAGGGAAGCGGATCGAGGTAATCCTGCGGCTCCACCACTTCATGCGTATCGAGAAGATCGCATAGCTGGCCGATGGCGTCAGGCGTGTAGCGAACGTCTTCCGCCGCGACGATGACTTTCTCGCACGCCGCAAGCGCCGCGGCGCTGCGCACCGGATCGATGGTGCCGCTGTGCGAACGATGCTCCGGCCCGACCGCGACGTGCCGTCCGACCCAGCGGAGAATGCGCGCGTTGAGATCGAACTGCGGGCGTGGCGACGGATCGAGGACGACGACGTCGCAGCCGGCGACACTGACCGTCGAAAGATAGGCGGCGAGGTCGCGCAGCTCGCTCACCGATGAGGCGGCACTGCCGACGACGACGACGTAACTGCAGTGCCGATCCTCTGGTTTCCTGTTTCGCATCGCGACTGCCAATAACAGCGAGCGGCGTGCCACCGATCCGGCACTGGACCGGCGCATTCCTGAGCGTTGCGCCGAACGATTCAGCAGCCACTGACAGCGATCCGGCGACCGCGCGTCGCTGGCACCCGACTTGCCGTATCCCGACCGTTCTAATCGTTGCACCGAAAGGAAAACTGCATTGCGGATCTGGCCGGGAAAACCCTACCCCCTCGGCGCCTCATGGGATGGCGTCGGCACCAACTTTTCCGTCTTCTCCGAGGTCGCCGAGCGCATCGAGCTCTGCCTCTTCGACACGAACGGAAACGAGACGCGCATCGATCTTCCCGAAGTCTCGTCGTTCATCTTTCACGGCTACCTCCCGAACATTGCACCCGGCCAGCGCTACGGCTTTCGCGTGCATGGACCGTGGGAACCGGAAAGCGGGCATCGCTGCAATCCGAACAAGCTCCTGCTCGATCCCTACAGCAAAGCGGTCGAGGGTGAGGTGCAGTGGAACGAGGCGGTGTTCCCCTATCACTTCAATGAGCCCGACACCTCACGCAATGACGACGACAGCGCGCCGTACATGCCGAAGTCGGTCGTCACGAACCCGTACTTTGACTGGGACAACGATCGCCGTCCACAGACGCCGTGGCACGAGACGATCATTTATGAAACGCACGTGAAAGGCTTCACGATGCGGCATCCCGGTATCCCGGACAATCTCCGTGGAACGTACGCCGGCATGGCTCACCCTGCCGCGATCCGCTATCTCAAGCAGCTTGGCGTGACGGCGGTGGAAGTGCTGCCGATCCATCAGTTCGTTCACGCCAACCATCTGCTCGAGCGGAACCTGCGGAACTACTGGGGCTACGACTCGATCTGCTTCCTCGCGCCGCACAATGAATACGCGGCGAGCGGCCAGCTCGGACAGCAGGTCACCGAGTTCAAGCAGATGGTGAAAGCGCTGCACGCCGAAGGGATCGAAGTGATCCTCGACGTCGTCTACAACCACACCGCCGAGGGGAACCACATGGGGCCCGTGCTGGCGATGAAAGGGCTCGACAATGCCACGTACTACCGCACGCACGAAGGGCGGTATTACATGGATTACACAGGCACGGGCAACAGCCTGAACATGCGGCACCCTCACGTGCTGCAGTTGATCATGGACTCGCTGCGGTACTGGCTGATCGAGATGCACGTCGACGGCTTCCGCTTCGACCTGGCGGCCACGCTCGCGCGCGAGCTGCACGACGTCGATCGCCTCTCCGCATTCTTCGACATCATTCAGCAGGACCCGGTCATTTCGCAGGTCAAGCTCATCGCCGAGCCGTGGGACGTCGGCGAAGGCGGGTATCAGGTCGGCAACTTCCCCTCGCTCTGGTCGGAATGGAATGGCAAATACCGCGACGTCGTGCGCGACTTCTGGCGCGGCACCGAGCAGACGCTCGACGAATTCGCGACGCGGCTCACCGGCAGCTCCGACCTCTACGCCGCGAACGGACGCCGGCCGTACGCGAGCGTCAACTTCGTCACCGCGCACGACGGCTTCACGCTGCGCGATCTCGTCTCGTACAACGAGAAGCACAACGAAGCGAACGGCGAGAACAACCAGGACGGGGCGGACGACAATCGCTCGTGGAACTGCGGCGTCGAAGGTCCCACCGACGAGCAGCCGGTGCTCGATCTCCGCGCGCGGCAGCAGCGCAACTTCCTCACCACGCTCCTGCTGTCGCAAGGCGTGCCGATGCTCGTCGGCGGCGACGAGTTCGGACGGACGCAGCACGGCAACAACAACGGCTACTGTCAGGACAACGAGCTCTCATGGTTCGACTGGGAGCACATGGACGATGGTCTGCGCGCGTTCGTCTCGCGCGTCATTCAGTTCCGCAAAGATCACCCGGTCTTTCAGCGCCGCCGCTGGTTCCACGGCCGGCAGGTGCGCGGTACCGGCGTCAGCGACATCGGCTGGTTCAAGCCGGATGGTGAGCTGATGACGGACGCCGACTGGCAGGCCGGCTACGCGCGCACGGTCGGCGTGTTCCTCAACGGCAAGGCCATCCCGACGCCCGACCATCGCGGCGAGCCGATCCTCGACGACAGCTTTTACCTACTGTTCAGCGCGCACAACGAGCCGATGAACTTCAAGCTCCCCACCTGCCCCTGGGGCGACAGTTGGGAAAAAGTGATCGACACGAACAAGCCGGTGCCCGACCTCCGCGAGCACCAGACGCACAGAGCGGGCGACGAGGTGTGGGTGCAGGCACACTCGATCATGGTGTTGAGAAGGCTCGAGTAGCCCTCGGCGCGCGCTGCGCATGCGCGCCGTCTTTCCGGTGAGCGCCGGGCTGCAAAAGCCCGGCGCCGCAATCCTCACCGAAACGTCCCGCCGTCCGGAGAGTCGCCGTTTTCGTCTAGAGTACCGGCCGCGCGAGGCACTGCTCGAAACGCTCGCGCGGACGGTTCGTCTCATATGTCGATGCGCAAAAACTCTCTCGCCCAGACCGCGACCCTCATCGCTGCCGGACTCGTCCTCGCCATCGTGGCCAACGGATTCGCGTCCAAGCAGCGGCGGCTCATCCTTCCCGGCTACTACCCGAACGCGCGCACGGTCCCGCAGCGCATGGCGCCAGGCTCGATCCCGCCGGTCTCCAGCACGCGCGCCACGACCACCACGGCACAGTCGCCCGGTCCCGGCCAGCCGGCCATGAGCGTCGCCACCTCGACCATCGAACGTCCGGCCGGGGCACCCGAGCCGACGCCCATCATCCCGGCGCCGAACGTCGATCCGCAGCAGACAGCCGGAGCCGCGCCGTCGGCCGGTCCGGCGCTCGCCCCGACGCCGCCCGCCACCACGTCTGCGCCAGCTCCTTCACCCGCACCTGCCGCCGATCCGATGGCCCGCTTCCAGCCGCATCCCGACAAGGCATACGTCGAGATCGGCGGCGATGACGTGGCGGTGCTGCATGCGCGCGGCGCACTGTTCCTCGACGCGCGGCGCAGTTCGGTGTTCGAAGAAGGGCACATTGCCGGAGCGCGGCCGTTCTCTGTGTGGGAGTCCGACATCGACGAAAAAGTGAACGCGCTCTTCAACGAGCGGAGCGATCCACGCGAGCAGAATCAGCCGATCGTCATCTACTGCTCGGGCGGCGCATGCGAGGACTCGCACATGCTCGCGCAGAAACTGTGGGCGATTCAGTTCAACAATGTGTACGTCTACAAAGACGGCTATCCCGATTGGCAGAAACGCGGCGGCGCGGTGCGCAACGGAGCGCAGCAGTGATGACCTGGCGTGAACGTTTGACGCACCCCTGGCTGACCATCCGCGTGCAGATCGCGCTCGGCGCGATTTTCGTCGCCGCGGCGCTCCCGAAGATCAGCGATCCGCCGTCGTTCGCACACATGATCTACAACTACCGCATCCTCCCCGGCGGTCTGATCAACATCACGGCGCTGACGATGCCTTGGCTCGAGCTCCTCGCCGGTCTGGCCTTGATCCTCGGCGTCTGGCGACGCCCCGCCCGCTGGCTCATCACGGCGATGCTCGTGACGTTCATCATCGCCATCTCGATCAATCTCTTCCGCAACAACGCGATCGACTGCGGCTGCTTCGACGTCTCGTCGGCAGGCAAGACGCACGAGGAGCAGATCAAAGACATGTGGATGGTGATCGTGCGCGATCTCGGGATGTTGCTGATGGTCGCGCAGATGGCGTGGGCGGAGCGCGTGCGCGGGCCCGAGCCGGCGACGGCCGAAGAGCTGGCCGCCGCGGAAGCATGACCGGGCATGCATCGCGAATAGAGTGACGCGATGCATGAGGTTCGAATCGATCACCCGCACAACGAGGCTTCGGCGCTCGTCGCCATCAACGATCACGCTGTCCTCGAAGGGTTCGGCTGGGATCTCGCCTTCTGGATCGTCTCCGACGAAAAGCCGGCCGCCGAAGCGCTCGCGGCACTCGGGCGAGCCACGGACGGCAGCTGGAGCGTGGTGCCGCTCCAGACGACGCTGAGCGCGTCGTCGTCGTCCAAGCAGGTCGAGGATTGCGAAACGATCGCGCGCGCCGGCTCGTGGATCTACGTGATCGGCTCGCAATTCGGTTCGAAAAAAGGGGTGCTCCAGCCGAAGCGCCACTTCGTGATCCGCTTCAATGAGTCGCTGGTGCGCGACATGCGGGTGGAGATCGAGCTGACGCGCGCCCCGTTCGTGCTGCACCGGCTGATCAACGATGCGATTCGTGCGCGCCGCATCGCGCTCATCGAGCGCAACGACACGTTCATCGAAGAGACGCTGAAAGCCGGCAAGTCGAAGAAGTGGAAGAAGCTCGTGAAGGAAGGCGATCACCCGATCAACGTGGAGGGCGCGGCGTTCCTCCCCAACGGCCATCTCCTCCTCGGATTGCGCTATCCGACGACGGCGTCCGGCCACCCGATCCTCATCGAGCTCGAGCGCATCGACGCGCTGTTCGAAGGCGAAGAGCCGCGCGTCGTGGCGATGTGGATCATCGAAGGCGCCGGCAGCAAGAGCGCGCCCGCCGGCGTCCGCGAGCTCGATGCGCGCGGCGCGTCGATTCACGTGATCACCGGCGCCCTCGATAATCCCGGCGTCCCCGACACCGCTCCCAACGAACACCTCGTCATCCGCGTCCCCCCCGCCCGCAAACGCGTCGTGCGCGTAAAGGGAAAGCGAGTGCGCAGACTCCCCTCCGGCAGCAACGTAGAAGGCCTGGCGGTACAAGACGACGGCACCGTCTGGTACGTCCACGACGACGAACAAATCCGCCTCGCCGTCGCCAAGTTGTAGCTCGTTCAACGATCCTCAGTTTGGAGTGCGGCGGCAAAGCAGACGGTCTCAAAACTCACGAGCGCGGATAGTCGCGTATGAGTGACTTGTCGCAAAGGCGCGTGATCCCGAACCATTCCGAACGCTGTTCGCGCGCGACTCGGCGTTTCACGCCGTTGATGCGGCGAGGATCCGCCGC
>DASVUA010000309.1:0-2810 GCA_036387295.1 Thermoanaerobaculia bacterium
CGACACGCGGTCACGGATCGGCAGCACGGGATTCTCCGTGTGGCCGCGCACGACCGATGCGAGGTCGGTGGCCATGCCGAGCGGATGCTCGCCGGTCAGCAGTTCGTACGCGATGATGGCGAGGCTGTACTGGTCCGCGCGCGCGTCGGCGACCTGTCCGCTCAATACCTCGGGCGCCATGTACATCAGCGTCCCGACGACACCGGCGCTGTGGCCTGACTGCACGAGGGTCGCGTCGTTCTCCCCGATCGGTCCGGTCATTTTCGCCAGACCGAAATCGAGCACGCGCGGCGACGGGGGCGTGTGCTCGTCGCGCACGATCATGATGTTCTCCGGCTTCAGGTCGCGATGCACGACGCCGGCACGATGCGCGGCTTCGATCGCGTCGCCGATGGTCGACAGCATCGCCACGGCCGAATCGAGCGGCTGCGCGCCCGACATGATCGTCTGCCGCAGCGTGTCGCCGTCGAGATACTCCATCACGAGATACGCATGGCCGCTCGGCAGGAGACCGAAATCGTGGATCGTGACGATGGCGGGATGACGCAGGCGCGCGACGATGCGCGCTTCCCGCTCGAAGCGCGACCGCATCGACGCGCTGCCGACGAGATGCGAGAGCAGCACTTTGATCGCGACCGGACGGTTGAGCCGCTTCTGCGTCGCGAGGTACACCGAGCCCATTCCTCCGCGGCCGAGGAGACGCGTGACGGCGTACTTGTCCTCGATCACGCTCGGCACGCCCGACTCCGGAACGAGCGTCTCCTCGTCGACCTCGCAGCGCGATTCGCCGGCGGCATAGCAGCGGCCGCAGCGCGCACAGAGTTTCAGGACGTCGCTGGTGTAGAGATGAATCGGCGCGGATGACGTGGACGGCGTCCAGACGAGCGACGGCGATTGCTTGAGCCGCGTGTAATCGAGCGTCAGTGCGAGCTGCGCTCCGAGCATCCGCAGCAGCTCGCGATCTTCGCGGCCGAACGGCTCTTCCGATTTGCGCTCGCCGAGGACCAGCAGACCGACCAGACGCTGCTCGATGAGAAGCGGCACGAGCAGCGAGGCGTCCGATGCACTGAGCCACGCCCGGTCGCCCGCGGGCAGGCGTTGCAGCACCGCGCGCGTGTGGCGGCCGTGGACGTCCAGCGGCTCGTCATCCGTCGACAGCAGCGTCGCGAGCGTGCCGTTCGCGGTCAATGGATCGATGGCCACCGATTCGCTCCGCGCACCCCGCTCCCCTCGCGCGAATCCGCGATGCAGCGCCGCCCCCTCGGGGTCGAGTTGCCAAAGCGAAATGTGTTTCGGATGCAGCGCGCGATCGATTTCATCGAGCGCCGCGCGCGCCAGCGCCAGCACGTCGGAGCCGCCGCGAATGATCGACACGACGTGCAGCAGCAGGCGACGCGCGTCGTACTGCTCGCGAAAGAAGCGGCGGTCGAGCGCCTCGAGCAGCGTCTTGCGATAGCGGATGACGAGGATGAGCGGCAGGATGATCAGCACGTACACCGCAGGCGTGCCGGTGAGCAGCGCCGCCAGCGAGTCGCGGCGGTGCGCCCACAGAAATACCGCGAGGCCGAGGACCGGCAGCGACATCACGGCGAGCAGCGTGCTGCGCGCGAGCGCGTACTGCAGGCTGCGGCGCACGAGCACGCGCACGTTGAAGATGCGGTGCCGCACCACGGCGTACGCGAAGATGAAGGAGCCGAGGATCATCGACGGCACGTGCAGCAGCCGCGTGAACGGGTCGAACTGCCGCAAATCGAGGAGCAGGACGACATAGGCGAGAAAGAACGCCACGCTACCCGGCAGCATCGCCAGAAAAATCAGTTGCAGACGCCTGCGCCCATTCGCGTCGCGCATGCGCCGGAAGCGGATCGCCAGCGTCGCGAGTGCCGCCACGAGCAGCACCGTCGCGATGCTCGAATACGCGTCGCGCCACGGCAGCGCCGCCGGCCGCACGTCGCCGCCGAGGCGCCGCATGCTGTGCGCGAACGTCTCGAGGAAGATCGGCACCACCGCGAGGTACGGCAGCACTTCCCACGCGCGGCGCACGCGTGAGCGTTCGCTCGGAAACGTCAGCGCAAAGTGCAGGTTCAGCGCGAAAAACGCCGCCGTGTTCCACGAGTCGGCCAGGTAGAGCGGCGCATGCAGCACGGCCGGCACGTGCTCGAGCAGCGCACCAAACCCGGCCGCGCGGAACATGAACATGCCGCCCGCCCAGCTCGAGAGCGACATCGCGGCGAGACGCGCGTCTTTGTTGCCTGGTCGGAGCACGAGCAACGCGGCGGCGAGACCGAGCATCCAGATGTGCAGTGGAAAGTTCAGATAGGCGCTGATCGCCGGCAGCGCTTCGTCGAGACCGCCGCGCAACTGTTCGCGCCGCACCGCCTCCTGCGTGATCGGCGTGGCCGTCAACTCGTGCGTTCCGCCGTCCCGCTCGATGACCACGCTGACCGGCTCGCCGGCACGCGCAAAGTAGAGCGGACTCACATCGCGGCCGGGTGTGTGGCCATGGAACGAGACGATGCGATCGCCGGCGCGCAGCCCGGCGGCACCGAGCGGACTGGCGGCCGGGATGGAGCTCACGATGCCGGTCGCACGCGAATACTCGACGCCCGTCCAGGGCCGCGTGACCATGCTCGCGAAGTTGAAACCGACGAGGACCGCGGCGACGGCCACCTGGACCCAGCAGAGCACCACCAGCGGCTTCGCGTTCATGGAGGGGACGGGCGATTGTAGCAGCCGGCGCACACGTGTTAGCGTTGCGGCGCGACACGCGTGCGGGGTTAGCTCAGCGGTAGAGCATCTCGCTTACACCG
>DASVUA010000310.1:0-7243 GCA_036387295.1 Thermoanaerobaculia bacterium
GCCGCTTCTGGCGCCGCCCTTTCCAGACGCCGTAAATCACGATCGCCGCGAGCGTCGCGACGAGGACCACCCAATCCACTGGGCTCAAACGAACGACCTCGTGAAGAGGTAGAACAGCACGACTTCCGCGGCAAGCGCGAGGAGGACGGCGGTGTAGAGATTGCGCCAGGAGCCGAGAATCGGCGGCTTGTCGTCAGTCATTGCTGGTTCTTTCACTCGAGTCACCGTCAACGTTCTCCGTCATCCTGAGCGGAGCGAAGGATCTCAAAATGCGACGACCGGCGCTTTGTCGAAAACGCGGGGTGCGGTCGGCCGCCGAGATCCTTCGCCGTCTTCGCGGCAGGATGACGGAAACGGCGTGTCGTGTCGTCGCGGTGGTGTTACTTCGCGGAAACGAGATTGACGAAGGCGCGAATCGCCCCCGGCACGCCGGCCGGCAACTGCCGCCACCACGCGTAGCCCGTGTAGATGAAGACCCCTTTTCCGTGGCGCGCCACGAGCTGGCCGCCCGGCTTTTCGGTCTCGCCCGGATCGCCGGACGAGAGAAGCACCGTGTATTTCGGATCCCATTCGCTGGCGAAATACAGCCCGCGCTCCTGCACCCAGCCGGCGAAATCGGCGGCCGTGATCTTGTTCGGCGTGGTGAGCAGCGGATGGGCCGGATCGAGCAGTTTCACCGGCGCCTGTTCGACCGTCACGCGGTCGCGCGAGAGCTTGAAGGGATACGGCCCCGGCACCGGCACGACCAGATCGCTCGCGCCGTTGGCCGTGTTGTACTGCACGACCATCGTGCCGCCGTTCTCGACGTACTGCATCAGTTTCTCGTGCGCTTCCTTGAGGCGCTTGCGGGTGTTGTACGCGCGGACGCCCGTCACCACCGCGTCGAACGCCGAAAAGTCGCCGCGATCGAGATCGGCGTCCGTGAGCAGCGTGACGTCGTAGCCGACCTGGCGCAGCACGCTCGGCACTTCGTCTCCCGAGCCCATGATGTAGCCGATGTGAGTGCCGCTGCGTTTCACGTCGGCGCGCACCACGCGCGCTCCGATGTCATTGAAGAGGCGCTGCGCCGGGATGTGGTCGTATTCGATTTCCGTCAAAGACGACGTGCTCCGTCCGTTCACGTCGACGTTGATCTGCGCCGCGGTTTCATTCGCCGCCGGCGTGACGTGGAACGACACGCGTACTTCGTCGCCTTTGCCGGCGAACGTCACCGGCATCGCTTCCGGTTCCGCTTTCCATCCCGCCGGCAGGTCGAGCCGCACGGTTCCCTCTTTCGCGCCGAAGCTGCGCAGCACGACCGTGACCGGACGCGGACGCGCATCGGGAAAGAGATAGACGCCCGAGCCCATGTTGGCCGTGATGGCCGGCACGACCGACACTTCGCGCACCTGCTCGCCGCGCACCGGATCGGTGCGCCGGAAGACGGCGGGGACGGTGAAGATGAGCGTGTTCATCTCGTTGTCGTCGAGCGTGACGGTGATCGGCAGCGACGGCGCGTTCTGCGGCATCCCGATCAGCAGTTGCTCGTCGACCGTGTAGAGGCCGGCGCTGGCCGGTTTGCGCAGCCAGTACGGCTGGGAGAGGGGGAAGCTCTCCGGAAGTCGCAGCGTGAGGTCGGTCTTGACCGGCTTGTTGTTCTCGAGGCGCGTGCCGGGCGCCATGCTCGGCTGCGCGTAAAGCGAGGCGACCATGGAGAGCCGGAACGGATGGTCGGAGCGGTTGACCACCGTGACGCTCACCGGCAACTCGCCGCCTTCGATGACGGCGGAGTCGGCGGCCGAGACGTCGATGGCAATGCCGGCGCAATCGCGGATCGCATTGAGCAGGTCGAGCCGTTTCGTTTCGAGCCACGGACGGCTGGTGTCTGACCACGACGCATTCGCCCGCAGCTGTTCGAGCGCCGCGTGCGCCTGCAGGAGAAGCGGCAGCGTCGCCTGCGGATTGTCGGGCTTGAATTCGTTCGCGGCGCGCTCGAGGAGTGCTCCGACCTTCTCGCCGCCTGCGTAGCGCGACCATTTGCTGTCGACGCCTTCGAACAGGTCGGTCTGCGCCGCGTCGCCGCCGCGCAGGTCGAAGTAGTTGATCAGTGTGCCGCGCCGTTCAGCCGAGCCGAATCCCTGGCTCTTGTGCATGCTGCGGCTTTCGGCCGCAACTTCGGTGTACGCGCGGCCGAGCAGCGGATTGAACGTGCCGAGGTCGACGCGCAGCGATTTCGCGACTGAAGGGTCGTCCGGCTTGATCGGCTGCCACGAAAAGCGGTTCCAGAAAATCCGCTTCGCTTTCCACGGCGCGACGTAACGCAGTTGCTCCGGAAACCTGCGCGGGTCGCCTGCAGCAACGAACGCCTCCTCGGCCAGCGACGCCGAAGCGGCATGATGCCCATGACCTGCTTCCGCCGTGGGCGGGAAGCGGGTGACGATCACGTCCGGCTGAAACTTCCGAATCGCCCAGACCACATCCGAGAGGACCGCGTCATGTCCCCAGATGCGCAACGTCTCGTCGGCCGACTTCGAGAAGCCGAAATCGATCGCCCGCGTGAACATCTGCTCGGCCCCGTCGATGCGCCGCGCCGCGAGCAGCTCCTGCGTCCGGATGATCCCGAGCAGCGAGCCTTTTTCCTCACCGATCAGATTCTGCCCGCCGTCGCCCCGCGTCACCGAGAGATACGCCGTGCGATACAGCCGCTCGTTCGCAAGCCACGCCAGCATCGCCGTGTTCTCATCGTCCGGATGCGCCGCGACATACAGCGCCCCGCCGACATTCGCGAGTTTCCGCAACGAAAGCTGCAACTGCGCCGCATCACGCCCAAACGCGGAGAAGGAGGTGGCAAGGGTAAGAAGTAAGGCAAGAATCCGGATCATTGCGAGGGAGGATAGCCGCACACTCGTTCGGTCGCCAAGTTCCAGAGCCGTTACGGAAACGGCACGCACTGTGAGAGGGTGACGCCCGCGTGCGAGCGGACTACGACATTGCCATCATCGGCGCCGGTGCGGCGGGGTTGACGGCGGCGATTTTTGCGCGGGGGACGGCGCCGGAGGCGCGCATTGTGGCGGTCGACGGGGCGCCGAAGATCGGGGCGAAGATTCTCATTTCTGGCGGGGGGCGTTGCAACGTCACGCATGACGTGGTGACGGCCGACGATTTCAATGGGAATCGGAATGCGATCGGAAAGGTGCTGCGTACGTTCACGGCGGAGCAGACGATCGATTGGTTTGCCTCGATGGGCGTGATGTTGAAGCGGGAGGAGACAGGGAAGCTCTTTCCTACGACCGACCGCGCGCGCAGTGTCGTCGATGCGCTGTTGCGGGAGTGTGAGGGGGTGGAGATCAGGACCGGAGAGAAGGTGTCGAGTGTCGTCGCGGGCCGCGAAGAAGGAGATGGACCTGCGCCGGTGCAGGAGGGAAGGTCCTTCGCTTCGCTCAGGATGACATCCGGGGCGTTCGCGATCACCACGACTACTGGGCAACTCACCGCGCGCACCGTGATCCTCGCGACCGGCGGACGCAGCATTCCGAAGACGGGGAGCGACGGCTCGGGCTACGCGCTCGCGCGCTCCCTCGGGCACACGATCACCGACACCTTTCCAGCACTCGTGCCGTTGCTGGTCGAGCGCGATCACTGGCTGACGTCGCTCAGCGGGACGACCGTCGATGCGGAGCTCGCGGTGCGCGCCGGCAAGGTGCTGGTGCGGCATCGCGGGTCGTTGCTCTTTACGCACTTTGGGCTGAGTGGTCCTGTGGTGCTCGATGTCTCGCGGCATTGGATCGCGTCGAACGGAGGTGAGCTGGTCGCGAACTTTCTGCCTGGCGAAACGTTCGAGTCGCTCGAGGCGATGTTCACGGCCGAGAAGAATCCGCATGCGACGATTGCCAGTCTGCTGCGTGGCCGGATTCCGGAGCGGCTGCTCACAGCGATCGCGGGTGACGCGCCGCCGCTCGGGAAGATGAAGAAAGAGGAGCGGCGGCGGATCGTGCGCGCGCTCGTCGAATCGGTGATCCCGGTCGAGCGCGATCGCGGATTCGACTTTGCCGAAGTGACGGCGGGCGGCGTTCCGCTGAACGAGATCGAGCTCGCGACGATGGCCTCACGCGTGTGCGACGGCCTCTACCTCTGCGGGGAGATTCTCGACGTCGACGGCCGCATCGGCGGCTACAACTTTCAGTGGGCGTGGGCGAGCGGCCGGCTGGCCGGAATCCATGCAGCGCGCTCATTGCATACAGCCACGTCATGACGTCGCGCAGCAGGGGCGACCGCGCCCTTCCGTGGTTTGTCCTCGGCGTGTTCGTGGTGCTGACGATCGCCGCGACGACGTACGTCTGGAACACCACGCGTGACGCCGATCGGGCGCGCTTCGAGAACGCGGTGCAGGCGACGAGCGACGCCCTCGGATCGCGCATCGCGACTTACGTGAATGTGCTCACCGGGACGCGCGGCCTCGTCGTCGCCGATCCGACGCTGCCGCGCGATGCGCTGCGCGGCTACATCCGCAGCCTGAACGTCCATCGCCGTTATCCCGGCATTCAGGGGCTCGGCGTCACGATCCGGATCGCCGCGAGCGACGTGCCGCAGCTCGAGACGGACATGCGCAGGGGCGGCTATCCGGAGTTCCGCGTCTGGCCGCTGACGGGCCGCGACGAGGTCACGGCGATCGTGCTGCTCGAGCCGCAGGACCGGCGCAATCGCGCCGCGATGGGCTTCGATATGTCGACACATCCGGCGCGGCGTGAGGCGATGGATCGCGCGCGCGACACCGGACGACCGGCCGCCTCGGCGCCGGTGACGCTGGTGCAGGAGATCGAGGAGGAGGAGAAGCAGAACGGCTTTCTCATCTACACGCCGCTCTTCGCCACCGGCACCACGCCGCCGACCTTGCAGCAGCGCCGCGACGCTCTGGTCGGCTACATCTACGCGCCGTTCCGCACGGCGGATCTGCTGACCGGGATTTTCGGAACGCAGGAGCGTCCCGAGGTCGCGTTTCGGATTTACGACGACGGCGTGCAGCTGTTCGAGACACCCGATCTGCCGAAAAACCCACGCTTCACGAGCACGCGCCGCATCAACGTGGCAGGACGGCAGTGGACGATTCATTGGATGTCGCGCCGTGAAGGTTACGGCGTGGCGCTGCTCTCCGCCGCCGGTACGGCGGCAGGCGGCACGATCATCTCGCTGCTGCTGTTCACGCTCGTGCGCGTGCAGATGCGCGCTCGCGAACAGGCCGAGGCGACGGCCGAGCGTCTGCGCGCTTCGGAAGCGGCACTGCAGCGGGCGAACGTCGCGAAAGACGAATTTCTCGCCACACTCTCGCACGAGCTCCGGACGCCGATGACCGCGATCATGGGGTGGTCGCAGATGCTGGGAGAAGGTGAGCTCGATCCCGAAACGGCGACGATGGCCATCGAGGCGATCGGGAAGAGCGCGACCGTGCAGGCGCAGCTCATCGACGATCTGCTCGACGTTTCGCGCATCACCGCGGGAAAGATGAACATCGAGTGCGAGCCGCTGGAGCTCGAGCCGGCGGTGCGTGCGGCGGTCGAGACGGTGCGCTCTGCAGCCGAAGCGAAGCAGGTGATGCTCGAGAGCGACATCGCGAGCGGGATCAGCGTCAACGGCGATGCGCGGCGGCTGCAGCAGATCGTCTGGAACCTCGTTACGAACGCGGTGAAATTCACTCCCGAGGGAGGCAAGGTGTCGGTGTCGCTGCGCGCCGACGCGCGAGACGCGGTGATCGAGGTGCGCGATACCGGACAAGGCATCGAGCCGGAGTTCATGCCGCACGTCTTCGAGCGTTTCCGGCAGGCCGACAGCTCGACCACGCGCCCGCACATGGGGCTCGGACTCGGTCTCGCGATCGTGCGGCATCTCGTGGAGCTGCACGGCGGCACGATCAGCGCGGAGAGCAAAGGAGTGGGGAAGGGGGCGACGTTCCGCGTGCGAATCCCGCAATTGCGCAACGGCGCGGCAAAGCGGGAGGACGAACACGAATCGCTTCCCGCGGATGCGCTGCGCGGGCTGCGCGTGCTGGTGGTCGACGATGACGAAGAGGTGCGCAATTACGTGAGCACGGTCTTCAGCTCCAGCGGGGCGGAGGTGAGGATCGCGACCTCCGCGCGGCACGCGCTCGAAGTGCTGCGCGACTGGCCTGCAGCGGCGGTGCTGAGCGATCTGGCGATGCCGGGCGCCGACGGATTCGACTTGCTGCATTGGATCCGCAGCTCGAGCCACGAGCGCGTCCGGACGTTGCCGGTCGTCGCGCTGACGGCGTTCGCAATGCCGGAGGATCGCCGCCGCGTGATGGAAGGCGGCTTCCAGGGCTTCGTCGCCAAGCCGGTCGAGCCGAACGCGTTACGCGAAGCCATCTGGAACGCGGTGTCGAAGCGGTAGGCCGTCGCGATTTTCCGATGCTTTGTTTGGTGGAGCGGCGGGCTTTAGCCCGCCGAGCATAAACCGGCGGGCTGAAGCCCGCCGCTCCACTAAACAGCGGGCGTGTTTCACGCAGGGAGTGAAGCGGGTTCTCCGAACTGCGCTCGTTTCGCTGCTCGACCCTACACGCAATGGATTGCACGCCGTGCTGGTTGCGCGCTGTGCAGACACTACAGAGGAGACTTCACAGTGAAATCAATCGTACGCAGCATGCTCATCGCAGCTCTCGTCGCCACGCCGCTCTTCGCGCAGAACGCGCCGGAGACGTGGGTGGTCGACAAGTCGCACTCCACCGCCACGTTCAAGGTTCGCCACATGATGGCGAACGTCGTCGGGCAGTTCCGTACTTTCGACGGCAACATCAACATCGACCGTGCGAACCCTTCGAAGTCGAACGTCGAGTTCACGATCGACGCGGCGAGCATCGACACGGGCAACGCGAACCGCGACAAGCATCTCCGCAACGAGGACTTTTTCGACGTCGAGAAGTTCCCGACCATCACGTTCAAGAGCACGGCCGTGGCGAAAAAGTCGGAGAACGAATTCGCCGTGACCGGCGACCTCACCATGCACGGCGTGACCAAGCGCGTCACGCTCCCGGTGTCGTTCCTCGGCTTCGGGAAGACCGCGCGCGGCGAGAAGGCGGGCTTCGAGATCGAGACCACCGTCAACCGCAAGGATTACGGCATCGTCTGGAACAAGTCGCTCGACGAAGGCGGCCTGCTCCTCGGCGAAGACGTGAAGGTGACGATCAACCTCGAAGTAGACCGCAAAGTCGCGGCCCCCGCCGCGAACTAAGAAACTTAGGGTCCAGTGGAGCGGC
>DASVUA010000311.1:0-4388 GCA_036387295.1 Thermoanaerobaculia bacterium
CGTTCGGCGAAGTTGTTGCGTCCGCGGAACGAATTGAGAGGGCAGGGTGTTAGGCGGCTAGAACATGCAGCGCACCATTCGTGTACTTCGTTTTGCGCTGCCGATCGCATTTCTCGCCTTCGTCGGAGTGATCGTCGCCAACTGGACGAAAATCGGCCGCACCCCGCGCAAAGCGGGCGAGCCGGTGGTGTCGGACCAGCGTCCGGGCGACACTCCACAGCTCGAGGCGCGCGCGTTTCGCGACGTGCAGACGATCGGCGGACGCGTCGTTTCCGAGATCGTGGCCTCGCACCTCGTGTCGTTCGAATCGGGCTGGACGACGCTCAAAGGCGTGAAGCTCACGCTCTACCGCAAAAACGGCCTCACGTACGTCATCTCGTGCGAGCAGGCGCAGTTCAACAGCAAAACGAAAGAAGCCGATGCGAAAGGCGGCGTGCGCGTCAACTCGACCGACGGCATCGAGATCAAGACCGAAGCGATCCGCTATGACGGCGCGCGCCTCTCCACCGACATTCCGGTCGATTTCAAAGTCGACCGCTGGAACGGCAGGTCGGGAGCGCTCGACCTCGACGTCGCCGGCGAAACGCTGCGCCTGCACAAGAACGTCACCGCCACACTGGCGCCGCAGCAGCCGGCCGAGCAGCCGATGACCATCACGGGAGCGGAAGGGATCTTCCGCCGCACCGAGAACGTCGTCGAATTCACGCAGACCGTGAAGATGGACCGCGGCCCGGAAAGCATGCGCGCCGACTACATGATCGGCCGCTTCACGCAGGACCGGAAGCAGATCGTCGGCCTCGAGGGACGCGGTCACGTGGAGATCGTCACCGCCGCCAACACCGCCCCGGGCGAAGACCTCGGCGGCCGGAAGCAGATCCACTGCGATCACTTCAACACCGAGCTCGGGCCCGACGGACAGATCAACGCGATCAACGCGATCGGTGCCGAGAACCCGGCCCACGCCCTCCTCGACGGCCCCCCGCAACGCGACATCGTGGCGCGCACTTTCCGCATCGCGCTCGCCAATCGCGCCGTCAGTGAGATCAAAGCGCTGGGAACGGTGGTGATGAAAGAGCTCGGCGCCGAGCCACGCCAGATCGCCGCCGAGCAGGTGACGGTCTGGTTCGACGGAATCACCCGCCGCGCGCGCACCGCCTATCTCGAAGGAGCGTTCCGCTACTCCGACCCGCGCACCACCGCGTCCGCATTCCGGGCGAGCTACGACATCACCGGCGATCGCATCGTGCTGACCACCGATCCCGGCTGGCAGGCGACAGTGGTCGCGGACGGCCAGACGTTGAAAGCGAAGCAGATCGAGTTCGCGCCACGCGCGCAGACCGCGCGTGCCACCGGCGCCGTGATCGCGCAGCTCGTCGGCAAAGCGAAAGGCGGCGGCGCCTCGGCCGATGGGACGAACATCTTCCCCTCGCAGAAGCCGGTCTTCGTCAACGCCGACGAGCTGGTGATGCGGCAGGCGCAGAAGATCGCTCATTTCACCGGCAACGTTCGCGCGTGGCAGGACAACAACACCATCCTCTCGCAGGAGATGCAGGTGCAGGGCGCCGGCGAGAGCATCACCGCGCGCGGCAACGTTCGGACGCTGCTCTACAACACCTCCACCGAAGCGCCGCGCAAAACGCCGATGCAGGCGACGAGCGAACAACTCATCGCCCGACGCAATGAGCGCCGCGTGGAGCTGATCGGCAAAGTCGCCATCGTCGACGAAACCCGCAACCTCAAGTCCGACAAAGCGACGCTCTTCCTCGACGCGAACCGCAAAGTCGAACGGATGGAAGCCGACGACAACGTCGCCATCTCCGAATCGTCCACCGGCCGCAAAGGGACAGGCGAGAAGGCGATCTACGACGTGGCGAAGAAGATGATCTTCGTCTTCGGCAAGCCGGCGATGATCACCGATCCGAAAGGCAACGTCTCCGGCCAGCAGATCGTCTTCGACGTGGCAAAGGATCGCGTCCAGGTCCTCAGCTCCGACGGCAAAACGCAGGGAACCTACAAGCACGAAGGGTGATGCGCGCGCTGTCGCGCGCGAATTGAAAATTGAAAATGGAAAATTGAAAGAGGGCAGCGGCGCGCGTCGCGCTCCGATCTTTCAAGTTTCCATTTCTCAATTTTCAATTTTCAATTGGGGTCGCTGCAGGCGACCTTTGATACTCTCCGCCGCGCAAATGGCTGACGCCTCCGTCAAACCCGAGCCGCTGCGGCTCACGGCTACGCACCTCGTCAAGATTTACAAAGGACGGAAAGCCGTGCGCGATGTATCGGTGGAAATCCGGCAGGGCGAGATCGTCGGCTTGCTCGGGCCGAACGGCGCCGGCAAAACCACGACGTTCTACATGATCGTCGGGCTCGTGAAGCCGGACGACGGCACGGTCTCCCTCGGCGACGACGACATCACCGAGCTGCCGATGTATCTCCGTGCGCAACGCGGCATCAGCTACCTGCCGCAGGAAGCGTCGGTGTTCCGCAAGCTCACCGTCGAAGAGAACCTGCTCTCTGTCTTCGAGACCATGCGCCTGCCGCGCGCCGAGCGCGAACGGCGTACGCGTGCGCTGCTCGAGGAGTTCGGCATCACGCACATCGCGCGGAGCCGGGCGTACATGTTGTCGGGGGGAGAACGGCGGCGCGTGGAGATCGCGCGGAGCCTCGCGATCAATCCGGCATTCATCTTGCTAGATGAGCCGTTTGCAGGAATCGATCCAATCGCAGTGTTCGAGATCCAACGTATCGTCTCCCAACTGCGGGCCCGGGGGATCGGGATCCTCATCACGGACCACAACGTGCGCGAGACTTTGAAGATCACCGATCGGGCCTACATCATCAAAGAAGGGGAAATCTTCCGGCAAGGCGTGCCGGAGAGCCTCTCGTCCGATGCAGAAGTCCGCCGCATCTATCTCGGCGAGACATTCAATCTAAACTGAGCGAGGAAGGCCCTAGAAGTTGGCACTTGAACAAAAGCTCCACCTGAAACTCAGCCAAAAGCTGATCATGACGCCCTCGTTGCAGCAGGCGATCAAGCTGCTGCAATTGTCAAAGCTCGAGCTGCAGGAAGTGCTGAATCAGGAACTGCTCGAGAACCCGCTCCTCGATGAATCTGCCGAAGAAGTGAAGACCGAGGAGTCGCAGGCCGAAGAAGCCAAAGCGGAGAACGAAGCCGAAGACGCGAAGAAGACGGAAACGAAAGACGAGAAGGAGAAAGACTCCTTCGACGAGATCGATTACGACGCGTATTTTCAGGACTACATCGAGTACGGCTACAACCCGCGCGGGATGGGGGAGGAGCATGAAGAGTTCCCCATCGAGAACACGCTCACCCGCCCGCCGAACCTCTCCGATCACCTGAGCTGGCAGCTCTCGATGTCCGACGCCTCGCCGCGCACGAAAGACATCGCGCAATTCATCATCGGCAACATCGACGAAGACGGGTATCTCCGCGCCACCGAGGACGAGATCGCCGCATCCGGCGGCTACACGCCGGAAGAAGTGCAGACCGCCATTCGCGCCGTGCAGTCGCTCGACCCGATCGGCGTCGGCGCGCGCGACCTGCGCGAGTGCCTGCTCCTCCAGCTTCGTTTCCTCGAGATCGACACGCCTCTGGTCGAGATCATCATCCGCGACCATTGGGAAGAGTTCATGCAGCGGAAGTTCGTTCCGCTCGCCAAGGCCGTCGGCATCGACATGAAGACGCTCGAAGGCATCGTCGAGCTGATCAAGCACCTCGATCCAAAGCCCGGCCGCAAGTACTCCAACGAGCGCGCGATCTACGTCGAGCCGGACGTCTACGTGCACAAGGTGAGCGACGAATACGTGATCGTCCTCAACGAAGACGGCATGCCGAAGCTGCGCATCAACAGCGGCTACCGCTCCATGCTGAACTCGATGGACTCCAAGTCCGACGGCGAGACCGTCAACTACATCAAAGACAAGATCCGCTCCGCGGTCTGGCTCATCAAGTCGCTCGACCAGCGCCAGCGGACGATTTACAAAGTCGCCGAATCGATCGTCAAGCACCAGCGGGAGTTCCTCGAGAAAGGCATCGACTTTCTCCGCCCGCTCGTCCTGCGCGACGTCGCCGACGACATCCAGATGCACGAATCGACCGTTTCGCGCGTCGTGTCGAACAAGTACATGCACACGCCGCGCGGTCTGTTCCTGATGAAGTACTTCTTCCACTCCGGAATCGACTCCGACACGGGCGAAGACATCTCGTCCCTCACGGTGAAGAAGAAGATCCAGAGCTACATCGAGAACGAAGACCCGCGCAAACCCCTCAGCGATTCGAAGATCATGAAGATCCTCAACGACGAGGGCATCAACATCGCACGGCGGACCGTAGCGAAGTACCGCGACGAGCTGAACATCCCTTCGTC
>DASVUA010000312.1:0-2547 GCA_036387295.1 Thermoanaerobaculia bacterium
GTGGTCAGGCATCGTGAGCAGGGCGAACGCCATCGACCAAGCAACTCGACCAAACCAACGCCATGACGCGTTGCCATGCTCGCATTCGACCGCGAGGGCGCAGAGACGGTTATAGGAATAATCAAGTCGCCCGTATATAATTACGTCTTCGTAAACTTTCCCCCGTAAGCACTTGTCATCAAGCTGAGAGTAAATTTGTCCGTTTATGTCACAAGAAACGTCTGAAGACCGGACGGCAACCGCCGACGCCGGAGGGTCTGCCTCGCAGCCGTTGTCCGAGGGTCACGCGGCCGCATGGCTGAGCGCCATCATCGAGTCGGCTGACGACGCCATCGTCAGCAAGACTCTCGACGGCATCATCACCAGTTGGAACGACGGTGCATCGCGCATCTTCGGCTATTCCGCACACGAAGTGATCGGCAAGCCGGTCGTGATCCTCATCCCTCCCGATCATCAGGATGAGGAACCTCACATTCTCGCCAGAATCAGGCGCGGCGACCGCATCGAACATTATGAGACCGTCCGCGTGCGCAAAGACGGCGCCCTCGTCGATATCTCCCTCACCGTCTCACCCATCAAAGACCCCGACGGCCGCATCATCGGCGCGTCCAAGATCGCGCGCGACATCAGCGAGCGCAAGCGCGCCGAGGCCGAGTTGCGCGAACAGAGAGAAGTGATCGAGACCGTCAACCGCATCGGTCAGATGGTGGCGGCCGAACTCGATTTGCATAAGCTCGTGCAGACGGTCACCGATGCCGCCACCGAGATCAGCGGCGCGCACTTCGGCTCGTTCTTCTACAACGTGCTCGACGAAGCGGGCGCTTCTTACATGCTCTACACGCTGTCGGGCGTGCCGCGCGCAGCCTTCGCGCACTTTCCGATGCCGCGCGCCACAGACCTCTTCGGCCCGACCTTTCGCGGCGAAGGCGTCATCCGCATCGACGATGTAAAACACGACCCCCGCTACGGCAAGAACTCCCCTTACTACGGCATGCCGGAAGGGCATCTGCCGGTGACGAGTTATCTGGCCGTGCCGGTCGTCTCGCGTTCGGGCGAGGTGGTCGGTGGGCTGTTCTTCGGCCACCCGGAGGCGGGCGTCTTCACGGAACGCGTCGCGCGCATCGTCGAAGGACTCGCCGCGCAGGCCGCCGTCGCCGTGGACAACGCGAGCCTCTACGATGCGGCGCGGCGCGCCCGCGCCGAGGCCGAACAAGTCGCCGAGGAGAAGCAGCGCTTGTACGTCGAGGCGCAGGAGTCGAACCGTCTCAAGGACGAGTTTCTCGCCACCGTCTCGCACGAACTGCGGACGCCGCTGACGGCCATCCTCGGCTGGGCGCACCTGCTGCGCACGGGACAGACGGTTGACGAGCAGATGGCGAAGGCGTTGGAGACCATCGAGCGCAACGCGCGGGCGCAGGCGCAACTCATCGACGACCTGCTGGATGTGTCGCGCATCATCACGGGGAAAATCCGCATCGACGTGCGCCCCATCGACCCGAACTCGTTCATCGAAGCGGCGGTCGAAGCGGTGCGACCGGCGGCCGAGGCGAAGGGCGTGCGCTTGCAGCGGATCATGGACACGGGGGTGGTGACGGTTTCGGGCGACCCCGTGAGGCTCCAGCAGGTGGTCTGGAATCTGTTGTCGAACGCCATCAAGTTCACGCCGAAGGGGGGACGGGTGCAGATCAGGTTGGAGCGGGTCAACTCGCACATCGAAATCTGCGTGAACGACACCGGCCCGGGAATCGAGCCGGAGTTCTTGCCCTACGTGTTCGACCGCTTCCGGCAGGCCGACGGGCGCACCACGCGCCAGCACGGAGGTCTCGGCCTCGGCCTCTCCATCGTGCGCCATCTGGTCGAACTGCACGGGGGGACGGTGCGCGCGGAGAGCGAAGGGGAGGGGAAGGGAGCGGCCTTCACGGTGCTGCTGCCGGTCGCGCCCGTCTACCAGACGGCGGCCACGATAGAGCGCGTGCATCCGGCGGCGAGAGAGACGCTGCCGCTGTATGACTGCCCGGACAGGCTCGACGGGTTGAAGATTCTGGCGGTGGATGACGAGCGAGACACGCGTGAGTTGTTAAAGGCCGGACTCGGACAGTGCGGGGCGGTGGTGACGGTGGTCGGGTCGGTGGGCGAGGTGTTGGCCGCGATGGCGGTGGAAGTGCCCGACCTGCTGATCAGCGACATCGGGATGCCGGATGAAGACGGGTATGAGTTGATCCGGCGGATACGAGAACTGCCGGGGGAGAGTGGGGGGAAGGTGCCGGCCATCGCGCTGACGGCGTATGCACGGGTGGAAGACCGGATGCAGGCGCTGCGAGCGGGATACCAGATGCACGTGCCGAAGCCGGTGGAACTGGCGGAGCTGGTGGCGGTCGCCGCGAGCCTCGTCCGTCGCGTCGATTGATGCGGGGTCATGAGAATTGATTTCCCCATGCACGTGACGGAAGAGGCGCTAATTCCAGTCACGGCGCACGCCGTGCAGGACACTTTGAGAGAGCCGCGTGCGTATCCCGACCCGTGATAGTCGAGACAGATGCATAAGGG